>CAYSRZ010000006.1:0-29288 GCA_964433615.1 uncultured Acidimicrobium sp.
CTCGTGAGACCATTGACCTTCAAGTAGCGGTGCAGCTCGCACTCGTGTCGCGCTTCTACGAACGCATCGGGGACCACGCGGTGAACATCGCTGAGCGCACCCGGTTCATCCTCACTGGGTGGGTGCCCGAACTCAAGGGCGCTGCTCGATTTCGCGCACGCAATATTGATGGCGAGTCACCCAAAGTCATTACGTGAGCGCCGCCAAGGACGCGCCGACCGTCTTCATCGTCGAGGACGAGGACGCCTTCATCGAGGCTCTCGACATCGGTCTCCAACGCGAGGGCTTCAGGGTGGAGATCGCCCGTGACGGTGCGGAGGCGCTCCTCAACTTCGAGAGCGTGAAGCCCGACATCATCTTGCTTGACGTGATGTTGCCGAAGGTCTCGGGCACGGACGTGTGCAAGGAGATCCGCAAGAAAAGCCAGGTGCCGATCATCATGGTGTCGGCCAAGGGTTCGGAAATCGACACCGTCGTTGGGCTTGAGGTCGGCGCCGACGACTACATCGTGAAGCCGTACCGACTACGCGAACTGGTCGCCCGCATCCGCGCGGCGCTGCGTCGGAGTTCGTTGACCGAGAGCGAGATCGATGAAGTCGGGATCGGAACGGTGCGTGTCGGCGAAGTCCAGATCGACCCCGAACAGCACATGGTCACCGTTCGCGGCACGGTGACGAAGCTGCCGTTGAAGGAGTTCGAGTTGTTGTACGTGCTGATGGCGAACGCGGGACGAGTGATGACACGTGAGAACCTGATCGACCGCGTGTGGGGCTCCGACTACTACGGCGACACCAAGACGTTGGACGTGCACATCAAGCGATTGCGTTCCAAGATTGAGATCGATCCTGCGAATCCTGTGAACGTCGTGACCATCCGTGGTCTCGGCTACAAGTATGAGAAACTGAACGCATAGTTCAGCGCAGCACCGGACTTCGACCAGCGACACCACTGACGCGACTGAAGCGCGTCCACATTTGGACCGTGGCTGGAGAGGCCGCATTGGCGGTCTCGCTCGCAGACTCGATGTTCCTCTCCGTGAGTCCCGATGCGGCCAGGGGCAAGGTGCTTGCCTTCCTTGCGTTCAGTTTCGCTCCGTTCGTCGTGCTCGCCCAGTTCATCGGTCCGTTCCTCGACAGAACCCCTGGTGGGCGCAGGGCCACGATTGTGGTGCTGTCGTTTGCCAGGGCCGGGCTCATGGTTGCGATCATGCGATGGATCGACTCGCTGACCCTCTTTGCACTGATGTTCGTGGTCTTGGTCCTCGCCAAGGTCTACAGCGTCTCGCGATCGGCGGTGATGCCAACCGTGGTGCCGTCGTCTGAGCACCTGATGGCAGCGAACGGGCAGGTCGGTCGACTGACCGGCATCGTTGGCATCGTCGCAGGTGGGCCCGCCGCGTTGCTGCAGTTGATCGACTCACGCGTATCGCTCGGATTCTCCGCCGTATGTTTCGTGCTCGCGGGAATTCTCGCGTTGTCGTTGCCACGCGGTGTCGCAGGCGCTCGCACGCCCGAGTCCGCCCTCGAGCGAACCGAGCTGCACCTACCTGCAGTGACTCGTGCGGGACTCGTGATGGCGGCACTGAAGGTCGCCAATGGATTCCTCTTCTTCCACTTGGCATTCTGGCTGCGCACGGAGAAGGCCGGGACTGCATGGTTCGCACTTGCCCTCGCCGTCGGCTCCGTCGCCACCCTCGTGGCCAATTCGCTTGCAGGAGTGGTTCGACGGGCGGTTCGTGAGCACGTCGTCCTCGAGGCCTCGCTGGTGGTCGTGGCGGTCGTTGGTCTTGCGAGTGCCTACTTCGGGAGCATCACCGCGGGAATAGTGCTCACTGGTGTGATCTATGCGGTCGGTTCGCTCGGCAAGCTCGCATTCGAGTCCATTCTGCAGACCAATGCACCAGATGCGAACCGTTCGCGTGCGTTCGCGCGATACGAGACGCGCAATCAATTGGCCCAGGTGGCCGGAGGCTTCGTCGCGGTGGCACTGACGCCGAGCGGACCGGTTGGATTCGCGATCATCGGAGTCGTTGGACTTGTGGCAGCCGTGACGTACGCGGTTCGTTACTGAAGTTCGATTCGCGCAAGCCACAACCCGGGTGCATCGAGCTCACTCGGTGTGGGCAGGTTGCCTGACCGTGAAAAGAGTGCGGTGAGCCCATCGTTTCCGGCTCGCTCGACGACTCCCTCAACGAATGCGTGGCCGCGTTCGACCTGTGCCTGCGTGAGGCGCAGCCCGAGCAGCTGTTCGACGAAGGTGTCGCTTGGAGAAGCCTCGACACGGCGCCGACGGACGGCCTCCGCGATCTGGTTGCCGTTGCCCAGTACTGACGTGGACACGGCATCCACAGAGTGGTCGACGTAGCCAATGATCGCCGCGATCATCGCGTCGAGTGCGGGTGCCAAGTTCTCCTGACGGGGTGACTTGACCGCTCCGAGGATGATTGACGGGTCGGTGAAGAACTTGTTCATCATCGCCATCGGATCGGATTCGCCGAGATCCATCGAGGTGAGTCGCTCCATCAGCGCGTTCGGATTCGGTGAGAAGCCGGCGACGTAGTGGCGGATCGCCGACGACACCGTGTCGCGCACGTGGGAGATCGACAACACGGCGTGTGACGTGAGTTCACTGATCAACACCCACATCCGCATGTCGTCGACAGCGATGCTCCAGTCGTCAGCGAAACGCTCGACGTTTGGCGCAACGATGAGCAATGGCGTCTGTGGTTCGCGCGGTAGAGGAAGGTCGTACTGTCCGAATGCGCGCAACGCGAGTTGGCCGATCATCGTTCCGACCGACATGCCCATCATGGCGGGGCCCATCATCTTGTTCAGCGACGCCATCATGTTGGCCATCGGATCTGCACTCGTCGAGGCATCCTCACGGTTCGAGGTGAGCGACTCGGCGAGTTCGGTGAACAGCGGTCGATAGGCGGTGATGGTGTGATACGTCCAGGTCGAGCGGTTCACGACCTCGATCTTCGGCGGGGCACCGAGCGGTGCGGTCGCCAGGCCCGTGTGATCCCGCACGCGCTGGTCGGCGATCGGCAGCAACCGTTCGAGCGCGACTCGGCTGGCGGGGTCGACGTTGGCTTCAGAGTTGGTGCCCTCGGTGGCGGTCATCAGCGCGACCTGGCGCGCCACGTCCCACTGCAGTGGCCCTTGGGACGCCATCTGGCGGGCCAAGTCACCGAAGAACGGCATGCCCGGAAACGGAGAGTCCTCAGGGCTGTTCGACATCGTCGTCCAGCCTAAGCACCGAGGATCGAAGAGCGCTCGCCGGAACCAACCAATGTGCACCGTCTCGTTCGACACACCATCCGAGGAGCGATCCGGCGTTGTCGAACACCGCACCACCGTGATGCGAAGCACTGAACGGCTCGAGTGGTATGCGGGTGCGTTCACTTGTCGACGTCGAAGTACTGATGTGGCTCATCTCGACACCGAAGTTCGCGGTGGCCACCCACACCGGCTCACCGGGGGTGACTCGTGCCGGGGCAATCGGCGTGAGGTCGACCGAACGAGCCGCGGTCACCGGTGATGAATCGACGACCTTGAGTACGGATACTCCGAGGTCTTCGTCGACGTCGACGATCTGGGCGTCGTATTCGCTCGAACCCGGCGTGCGAACGTGGACGGTCTGGCCGACCTGGGCGCCGTCGATGACGCTCAGAAGCAAGCCAGATCGGGTCACGGCTGCCGCGATCGGGTCACCGTCGACGTTGATCGACGGCGGGGCGACCACAACCTGGCTTGTTTCCGCGGTTCGCGTGCGTGAAGGAGCATCTGGCGACGCCGGTAATGCCACGACGACCATCGCCGCCGAGAGTGCGACGCTCGTCATTGCCGTGAAGACCGCGAGCTGTCGGATGGTGGAAGGCTCGACGCGGGGCGTCGGCGTCATGGTTTCTCGTTGTGCATGCTCACTTGGATGCAGCCAGGGTCGCTCGTACGGCGGGAGGGGTGCATTGAACAGATTTTCACCGAGTTCGTCGTCGCCGTCGGGCACGAGCGGAAGGCTAGTCAAGTCGTTCGACGAAGTGTCGTCGTCGCACTCGGGTACGCTTTGGTCGTGACCACGCGCCGATTCTTCGACAACGGCGACACACTCGTCGAACTGACGCAGGACCAGTTGTCCGTCGGCGAACTGTACGAGTGGTCAGTCCTGTCGCGTTGTGGCGCCGTCGTCGTATTCTCGGGCACCGTGCGCGACCACTCAGACGGTCGCAACGACGTTCGGTCACTCGAATACGAGGCATACGAGGAACAAGTCGTTCCCAAGTGCGTGGAGATCGCCAAGGAAATGCGTGCGAAGTGGCCGACACTCGGCCGCATCGCCCTCGTGCATCGCGTCGGGGAGCTCACGCTCGGCGAGTCGTCGGTCGTGATCGTCGTCTCGTCGCCGCATCGTCCCGAGGCGTTCGACGCCGCACGCTTCGGCATCGATGCTCTGAAGGCGTCGGTTCCGATCTGGAAGAAGGAACAGTGGGGTGACGGCGGTGACTGGGCACTCGGTGCGCAACACATCACCGATGTGAAGAAGCTGAACGACGTGAGCGGATCGTGATGATCGCGTTTGGTGCAGTGACGATCTTGTTCGCGACTATCTCCGTCGTGTCTGCACTCGCACTTGCGTTCCTCGTCTACCAGAATGCTCCGCCTACGACGCGGACGAGTGGCATGGATGCGTTCCATCGTCACCTCGATGCACTGTCGGACGACTCCAGAGCCCACCTCCGCCAGCAACTGCGCGAATCCCGCGAGCGACAGGGTCGCAGGTAGCCATGGCACGCGACCTCGCCATCGACCTCGGAACGGCCAACACCCTCGTGTACATGCAGGGCAGGGGAATCGTCATCAACGAACCGTCGGTCATCGCCGTCAACCGGCGCACTGGAGAGGTGCTCGCGACCGGCGAAGAGGCTTCGGGGATGATTGGCCGCACCCCCGGCTACATCGTGGCCGTGCGTCCGCTACGCGGCGGAGCGATCACCGACTTCGAGATCACCGAGAAGATGATTCGACTGCTCCTGCAGCGGGCCGGAGTCTCCCGTTTCTCGAGACCGAAGGTGCTGATTTGTGTGCCGTCGGCAATTACAGAAGTGGAACGACGCGCCGTCACCGATGCGACGCGACGAGCAGGTGCGGCAGATGCCCAGTTGTTGGAACAACCGATGGCTGCGGCAATCGGTGCCGACCTTCCGATCAACGAACCGGTCGGCAATATGGTCATCGACATCGGAGGTGGAACGACCGAGACCGCCGTCATCAGTCTCGGCGGCATCGTCGCACTCGAAGCAGTTCGAGTCGGCTCTTTTGACATCGATGCGGCGATTCAGGCACACGTTCGACGTGAACACGGACTTGCGATCGGGGAGCGAACTGCGGAGGAGATCAAGAAGTCGATTGGTAGTGCGATGCCGACTCCGAACGAACGTGACGCCGAGGTTCGCGGACGCGATCTGGTGAGTGGACTGCCCAAGACCGTGATCCTCACCCCGCAGGAGATTCGCGAGGCGATCGAGGACGTCGTGACACAGATGGTCGACTCGGTGATTCGATGTCTCGCAGTGGCTCCACCCGAACTGTCGCAGGACTTTCTGACCCGAGGCATGTATCTCGTCGGCGGTGGTTCGATGCTGCGCGGCCTCGCCGAGCGAATCGAACGCGACACCAAGGTGCCGGTGAACATGTCGCCCCAGCCACTCGAGGCCGTCGTCCTCGGTGCGGGTCACTGCGTCGAGAACTTCTCCGCCCTGCGTGGAATGTTCATGGACTCCCGTCGCTGACGAAGCGTCAGTTCTTTGCCACCAGTCGGGTGAGTCCCTCTTGGACGACGGTGACGGCGAGCAGGCCGTCCTGGGTGAAGATGTGGCCCTCGGCGAGCCCGCGTGCGTTCGATGTCGAAATCGAGGTCTGCTGGTAGAGCATCCATTGGTCAGCTCGAAACGGACGGTGGAACCACATCGCGTGGTCGAGGCTCGCCATCTGCACCGATCCGTCGAACCAGCCGATTCCATGGGGTAGGAGGGCGGTATCGAGCAGCGTCATGTCACTCGCGTAGGTAAGGATGCACGAGTGCAGCACCGGATCGTTCGGAAGAGTCCCGTCTGCGCGGATCCACACCCGCTGACCGGGCCGTGGATTTCCCTTGCGTGAAAACGGATCGCCGTCGACGTAACGCTGGTCGATCGGACGAGGCCGGTCGTACCACTCGCCGAGCATCTCCTTGTATGGCGCCATGCGTGTCTTGTAGTCGGGAAGCGACTCGGGGGGAGGCGTCGTCGGATCCATCGTGATGTGGTGGTCGAGGCCTGACTCGATCTTCTGGAAGCTCGCCTGGAGGTTGAAGATCGGCTTGCCGTGCTGGATCGCCACGACGCGACGGGTGGAGAAACTCTTGCCGTCCCTCAGTCGGTCGACCTCGTAGAGAATTGGCACGCCGGGGTCGCCGGAGCGCAGGAAGTAGGCGTGCAGCGAGTGCACGAGACGGTCCGGTTCGTCGATGGTGCGCGTGGCCGCGACGAGTGCCTGCCCTGCGACTTGGCCACCGAAGACTCGTTGGCGGTTCTCGTCGGGTGACTGACCGCGGAAGATGTTGACCTCGATCGCTTCGAGGTCGAGCAGGGTGACGAGATCTTCGAGGGGAGTTGGCACGCGTCCATGTTGCCAGCACGGAGCCCGCTTTGCACGGTGCGCTAGCGTGCCACGCATGGCGACGCACACTTCGAGGACATTTCCTGCGGGTTTTACGTGGGGAACTGCGACCGCAGCACACCAGGTCGAGGGAAACAACTGGAACAACGACTGGTGGGACTGGGAACACACGCCCGGGAGTCCGTGCGTAGAGCCGAGCGGTGACACCTGCGACCATTTCAATCGCTACCCGCAGGACATTGCGATGCTCAAGTCGTGGGGCTTCGACACCTATCGATTCAGCGTGGAGTGGAGCCGAATTGAGCCAGAGGACGGCGAGTTCTCGCAGGCGTCGCTCGATCATTACAAGAAGGTCGTGCAGTGCTGTCGGGACAATGGGATCACGCCCGTCGTCACGTTGCACCACTTCACCACGCCGCGCTGGGTCGCCGCACTCGGTGGCTGGGGCAACGATTCGACCTCCGATCTCTTCGGGCGATTCTCGGACAAAGTTGCGCGTGGTCTGGGCGACGAGGTCGGAATGTGGTGCACGATCAACGAGCCGAACATGGTCTCGACGATCGGCTACCTGTTGGGCGAGTTCCCTCCAGGCAAGAAGGACCGCGCGCTTCGGGAGAAGGCCAATGAGGTCTTTTGCGAGGCGCATCGCAAGTCTCGCGACGCGGTGAAGTCGGTGTCGAGCGCACCGCTCGGGATCACGCTTGCGATGCAGGAGTACACCCTCGTCGGTGACTCCGAGGACGACCTGCAGGCGGCAGCCGCGCACCGTGACAGGGCATGGGCCGGACTGGAAGATCCCTTCCTCGATGTTGCGCGCGGTGACGACTTCTTCGGTGTCCAGACCTACACGCGTGAGGTGATGGATCGCAACGGTCGTACGAAACCGACGCCAGACATGCGACTCACGATCATGGGATATGAGTTTCGACCTTCGGCTCTCGAAGCATGCCTGCGACGTGCGTGGGAACGAACCGGTCACGTGCCGCTCATCGTCACCGAAAACGGCGTCGCTGCCACCGACGATCGCGAGCGCATCGAGTTCGTGCACGACGCACTCGAAGGAGTGCTCGCCTGCATCGCCGACGGTATCGACGTCCGCGGCTACACGTATTGGACGCTGATGGACAACTTCGAATGGACGCGCGGCTATGCGCCGATCTTCGGCCTCTGTGCCGTGGACCGCACGACGCAAGTGCGCACACCCAAGCCCAGCGCGCACTGGCTCGGTCGGGTCGCCAAGGCGAACGCCCTCATCGGCATCGACGACTGATGCTCGAGCGCGAGCTGCGCGACGTCGCGCTGTCGACGAAGGGGTTCATGCCGCCCGAGGAGGGCGACGCGCTGTACGACGCCGCGCAGATGGCCGCCGAGTCGTTGCCCACCTTGAACATGGTCGAAGTCGGCTCCTATTGCGGTCGCAGCACCGTGTGGATCGGTTCCGTGGCACGTCGTGCAGGCGTGGTGCTGTATGCCGTCGACCATCACGGCGGTTCCGAGGAGAACCAACCGGGCTGGGAGTGGTTCGACTCATCGGTCGTCGACCCCGTACTGGGACGGATCAACACCCTTCCGTTCTTCGAGGACACGATGCGTCGGGCCGGTCTCGAAGGGTCCGTGCGCGCCGTCGTCGGTGACTCGGCGTCGATCGGCTCGTCGTGGAACGAGCAAGTGTCGTTCCTCTTCGTCGACGGTGGTCACGGTCGTGAAGTTGCGCGAGGCGACTATGCGTCGTGGCATCGTCACGTCGCCCCAGGTGGCGTGATGGCCGTGCACGACGTGTTCGTCGATCCTCGCGACGGCGGTCAGGCTCCCTACGAGGAGATCTACCTTCCCGCGACCACGACCGGTGGGTTCGTCGAGGTTTCCCGGACGGGTTCGCTCAGGATCTTGAAGCGCACTTCCTAGTCGCGCGCAAAGCCGGCGATCTCGTCGGCAAGTTGCACGTCGAGCGTGCTCAACCCACGGATTGCGTGCGTCGTGAGTCGTACCGTGACCCGGTCTGGGTAGCGAATGTCGAGGTCGGGGTGGTGGTTGAGTCGCTCGGACGCCGCAACTACTTGGGAGACGAACGCCGGGATCGCAGCGAAGCTGCCGAGGCGAAACTCACGCACGAGGACCGACTCTTCGACTGACCACTCCTGCAGGGAAGCAATTGCCTGGGCCTCTTCCTCGCTCACCGGCGTGTACTTCATCGCACTCAGTCGATGACGCTCGAGTCGAGGAACAGCGCGCTGGCAGGGGTGGCATTGGAGATCGCGTCTGCTGCAAGGATGATCGCTGCACCCGTGTACGCGCTGCACTCCTCTGCGGGGAACACGATGCGATTCGGGTAGACGATCCCGGTGAAATATGCGCCGCTGTCGGTGCGATGCGCTCGTGTCCAGAGGAGCAATTCCTTGGCGCGTTCGATCTCACCTGCGGCCGCATGGGCGAGTGAGCACTCGGCGGTTTCTGCGGCGGTGACCCAGTCCTCGTCGTTGACGCAGCGAACCCCGCGGCCGTCGATGATGAACTCGTCCCACTTGTCGCGCAGTCGTCGCTTTGCCTCCACGCCCGTCGTTGCACCAGTGAGGACGGGGTAGTACCAGTCCATCGCCCAGCGATGCTTGGGTTCGAAGGCGTCAGGGTCGGTGTTGATTGCGAGGTCGATCGCGTCCGCGGCCGCACGCCACTCAGGCTGGTGGTCGCCGAGGATCGCCCCGACGTTTGCGCCACAGTGCAGCGCGTGTCGGATCGAGGACGATCCGGTGAGGAGCGAATAGTTCCATGGCATCGAGTCGACTTCCCGTGCCCACAAGATCGTCCCGTCGGACTTGCGCATGTCGAGCACGAAGGTGAGTGCGCGTTTGACCGTCGGCCACATCGACGCGACGAATTCGACGTCGTCCGTCGACAGCCAGTGGTGCCAGATCCCGGTGGCGACGTAGGCGCAGACGTTCGTGTCGAGTTTGGCGTCCTCGAGCGTTCCGTCGGGCATGTAGTAGTTGTGCCAGCTGCCATCGCCGCGCTGCGTGGAGGTCAGCCATCGGTAGGCACGGCGCGCCTCGTCGTGGAAGCCCATCACGTCGAGAGCCATCGCGGTCTCGACGTGGTTCCACGGGTCGCAGTGCCCGCCTTCGAACCACGGGATCATTCCGTTGGGCTGTTGCAGTGACGCAATCGACCGCGCAGTTGCCATCAACTCGTCGTGCGAGATGATCTCGTCCAGCTGGTCGTTGTGTTGCCCGAGCATCGTCATCGCAGACCGCCTCGGGTCGGCTTGGTTGCGTACACGATGTAACTCTTTCCGAGCACCGGTGCGAGCAGGCGTTCGAGGGTTCGTGTCAGTCGCGGGGCAGAGATGATGTCCCATTCGAGGAAGCGCTTGTAGGCGTTCACGAGTCGGTGATCCTCGCGCGCGGGGCCGACCGCACAGCGCAGCCACCAGTAGGGCGAGTGCAGTCCATGCGCACGGTGTTCGCCTCGCACCGTGAGGCCAGCCGCACGCACCTTGGCCTTCAGCTCGGTCGCGCTGTAGATCCGCACGTGTCCGCCGGGCACGAACGGTGCGTGATATTCGTCCGACAACATCCAGTTGATCTTCTCTGGAAACCACGATGGAACGGTGGCGGCAAGGACTCCGCCGGGTTTCAGCACTCGAGCGAACTCGCCGAGTGCGCGAACGTCATCCTGGATGTGTTCGAGTACTTCGGACGTGACGATCGCATCGAAGGAATCGTCGGGGAACGGCAGTGACGTCGCATCCCCACGCATCACGCCGGTCAAATTCTCGGCCGTGATCTCGCCTGCTTCGAACATTGCCGCGAACGTCGCGCGAGTCGACTCGACCTCCTGTTCGGCGTAGTCGAGGGCGACCACTCGTGCGCCACGTCGCGCCGCTTCGAACGCGTGGCGACCAAAGCCCGCACCGGCGTCAAGCACTCGGTCACCGGCACGCAGGGCAAGTTCGTCGAAGCGGATCGTGAGCACGACTCAGCCTTGCTTGCGCCTGAGCTTGGCGACGTTGTGGGGCATCGACAGCACTTCGCGGTACTGCTCCACGGTGAGCGATGCGCAGTGTCGCCAGCTCCACCGTTCGACGACTCGAATTCGACCTGCCGTGCCGATTCGGGCTCGCAACTCGGCATCGTCCAAGCCGCGACGAATCGCCGCAGCGAGCGCGTCGCTGTCACCAGGCGGACACGACAACACCGTGTCGCCGTCCGTGCCGGTGACCTCGGGAAGCGCGCCGCCCGTCGTGGCGACGAGGCAGATGCCCGTCGACATCGCCTCGATGGCGGGAAGGCTGAATCCTTCGTACAAGCTGGGAACGACGGCGAGCTCGCTTTCGGCGTAGAGCTCGACGATGCGTTCGTCGCTCACGCCCGAGACGAACGAGATGCAGTCGAGCAACCCGAGCGAGCGGATGAGGTCCATGCTCGCCCCCTCCCGTGGCTTGCCGATGATCGTGAGGTGTACGTCGCGTTCCGTGCGGAGCTTGGCCAGCGCTTCGAGCAGATACGACAGTCCTTTGAGCGCCACGTCGGCCGACGCAGTCGTAATCAGGTGGCCGGGCTTGCGTGCGATGTGTGGCTGTGGAGTGAACAGGTCAGGGTCGACTCCGACGGGTACGAGTCGCATCCTGTCCATCGACACCTTCATGTCCTCATGGATGTCGTTGATCGAGTTCTCGCTCACGACGACGACCCGAGGCATGCTGCTCGCGACCTTGCCCTGCATGTTGACGAACGAATACCACCGGCCGATTGCGCGACGCTTCCAGAAGTTCGGTGCGTGGTCCATCTCGAGCTTGCGGTCCTTGGTGATCGGATGGTGCAGTGTGACGATCGTCGGGAACATCTTTTCGATCTTCTGGATTCCGTAGCCGAGGCATTGGTTGTCATGCACGAGGTCGAAGTCGTCTTTTCGTGCGGCGAGCGCGCGCTGCGCACGGATGCTGAAGGACCGCGGCTCACCGAAGGTCCCCTTGAGGAATTGGAGCACTTCGACTGCATCTGGCCACGACTTGATCTCCCAGTACGCCGGGAATCGTCCGGGGTAGAGGTCGTTGAAGATGTCGAGGCTCGGCAACGTGTGGAGCGGGATGCGGGGATCGAGGATCGGGTAGGGCTGTCCTGCGTAGACCTCGACGTGGTGGCCGAGGTCGACCAGTGCCTTCGTCAAGTGACGGGTGTAGACGCCCTGGCCGCCGACGTGCGGCTTGCCGCGATAGGTCAGGTAGGCGATGCGCAACGGCCCGTTGGGGTCAAGCGGGGGCCGCATAAGGGTTTCAGCCTATCTGTGGATATCTCTCGAAGGTCAGGCTGAACACACGGCTGAACGGTTGTCCGGGCTCGACGACGACGGGTGCGACGTTTGGTTCGTTCGGTGGTCCCGACTGTGGTTCGACACACAATCCATTGCTCGGCATGTCGTAGACGACCCAGTGCGAGCAGTCACTGCGCATGGTGATCGACAGACCATCATCGAAGGTGACGACCGGATCGACGAGCGGATCGACGAAGCAGTCGTCGTGTGGTCCGGGGGTTGGCGGGACGAGTTCTCCCGTCGGGATCCCGTCGGCACCACGCAGATGCATCGCGCGAAATGAGTGCTGCAGCCGCACCGGCGCAACGAACCACGGGTGCCAGCCGACTTGGATCGGCATCGTTTCCGTCGAGCGCACTTGGACTTCGAAGAAAAGTGAGCGCTCGTCGAGTTCGATGGAATGAGTCACGTCGCCTCCGAACGGCCACGGCGAACCGAGGTCCGCGCGGAGAACTACTCGCGTCGGAGTCGTCTCCTCGACGTTCCATCGTTGATTGATCGTCGTGCCGTGTAGTGAGTGGGCACCAGCGTTTGCTTCGAACTCGAACGATCTGCCGTCCCAGTCGAGCCGCGCATTGCGCAGGCGTCCCGCCCACGGCGCCATCACGTAGCACCCCCAACCGAACAGTCCTTGTGCCGGGTCGACGACCAGTCGTTCACGACCTGCGACGACGAGCGACGACACTCGACCTCCGTCGTTCGGCGACACCGTGACGCGGACCGATCCACGTTCGAGTGAAACGGTCATGTTCGGGTGCGGCGAGCGGACACGAGCAGGGCGACGAGTACCGCGACGAAGCAGACGATGAAGGGCAAGTCACCGAGACGCGAGTAGGGGGTGCGCCCGATCCGCAGTGGTATTTCGCGCACGATCACGGCGCGTTCGCTCACCGCGGTGCGCTCGAGGACCTCTCCGTCAGGAGAGACGAACGCCGAGAAGCCGGTCGGGGCAACCTGCACGAGCCATCGATCTTGTTCGATCGCGCGAAGCTTCGAGGAGGCGATTTGTTGCGACTGCAGGATCGTGCCCGTGTAACTCGAGCCGTTCGTCGGATTGATGATGAACGTGGCGTCGCGTTCGATGCCCTCGTTTGCCCGACCCGAGAAGAACACTTCCCAGCTGATGACGACTCCTGCGGTGGTTCCCGATACTTCTAGGGAGGCGGGCGTCTCTCCCGCTTGGGCGTCGCGTGGGATGCGGTCGACCGGTGCGCCGAGCGACTCGAGTAGTCCGCGCAGTGGGACGAATTCGCCGAACGGCACGCGACGGACCTTGTCGTAGCGGTCGGCGAGCGTGCCGTCGACGTTCACGACTACTTGGGCGTTGGTGAAGAAGCGTCGGTCGACGTCCTCGGTGATCCCGACGACGAACGGTGCTCCGAGCCGGGTGGCCTCTGCGGCGATCTCCTCGCGTTCGACGCTTGAGTAGAAGTCATCGACGTCAATGACGTTTTCCGGCCACACCACCATGTCGAGGTCGCCGTCCGTGACGAGCCTCGTCGCGGCGAGGTGGCGATCGACGACGTCTCGTGAGTTGGTGTTGATCGCGAGGGTCCCCTGGGGTCCGCCTCCCTGGACCGCTGCGATTCGACGCGTCTCGCCGACGTCATGGGCGTGGGGCAAGGTCTCGACCGCAACGAGGAGTGCGGCGACGACGGCAAGCGTCACGACGAAGTTCCTCGACCGGGTCGCCCGCGTCGACGAGGCGATGAGGACGCCGATCGACCATACGACCACGGTGACCAATAGCGGACCGCCGAGCCTGCTGAGTGGCGCGAGCGGTGATGAGGCGGTGGCAATGGCAAGAGAGGCGAGCGGGACTCCGCCGAAGGGGAACGACAATCGCAGCGTCTCGGCGAGCGTGTGCGCGAGCACCACGCCGACGAGCGGTAGTCGTGCGCGCGGTCCGACGATTGCGGCCAATCCATGGAACGTTGCGAACAAGACGACTGCGATCACGTAGCCGGGTGCGGTGAGGAACCACATCCATCCCATGCCCGGGGCGAACCACGACGCCGCAAAGACGAACCCGAGCGCGAATTGCCGGCGTGGAGGTTCGCCAATCGTCTTGCGCGTCAGTGCGACGAAGAGTGCGACACCGAGGATCGACGTCGGCCACCAACCCCAGGGTGGAAGACCGAACGCGACCAGTGCACCAGCGAGGCTGGCCGCGGCGAGCGATGAGAGTCGTGGAGTCATCCTGGACCCAGGTATTCCATGACCAGGGACGCCGCACGGTGACCGTCGGCGACACAGGCGGGGATGCCGATGCCGCGATGACTCGCCCCCGCAAGGACGACGCCTGGTGCGTCGTTGCCGAGTCGTGTCTCCGTCGACGCCACGCGTGTTTCATGTCCCGGTCGATATTGAGGGAACGACTCGACCCAGCGGGTGATGCGCTGTGCGTGCGGTTGCAGATCAGAGTCGAGGTGCCAGTTCAGGTCTGCGAGCGCGAGTCTCACGAGCGTGTCGTCGTCGTGGTGGTCCATCGGCATTCCATCTCGACCGAGAGAGACGCGCAGGACCATGTCGTCGTCGGCGTTGCGTAGATGCGGCCACTTGTTGGAGGCAAACGACACTGCCGTGATCGCGGTCTGCCGTGGCTTGGGTACGAGGTAGCCGCTTCCCGTCAGCCATTCGGGCCATTGGGAGCGTGCCACCGCGAGACAGACCATCACGATGCTCGCATGCTCACGAGTCTCGAGATCGTCGGCAACGAACGGACTCAGGGTGCGCATGAAGTGGGCCGAGTGCCGAGCGGGAGACGCCACGACGATGGCGTCGGCACGCACCTCTCCGTCGGGGCCGACGACCACGTAGCCTCGGCCGTCCCGGGAGATGTCTGCCACAGCCCACGACGTGCGCACGTCGACCCCGTTGCGTCTGACGAACTCGGCAGTCGCCTCGACGAGTGCCGACATTCCGCGACGTGGAGCAGCAAACACGGGGCCGGTGTCGCTTCTCGAGCGCAAGGCCTCACGTGCCGCCGACATCAGACTCGAACGACTCGAGATCAGGTCGTCGAGTTGTGGCATCGCATGAACGCTGAACGCATCAGTGTCGGTCGCATAGATGCCGCCGACGAGTGGATCGACCGCTCGCTCCAACACTTCGTTTCCGCAGCGGGCACGAATCGCCGCGCCAAGTGAAGGTGTGGAACGCCCCACGCGGCGTGCGAGAAGTGGTTCGAGCGATGCCCTCAACTTCGCTCGTGGCGAATAGAGCGAGGTCGACCAGATCGATCGCAGCGATCCTGGTACGCCGAGCACGGTGCCCGAGGGGATGTCGTGCAACTCGTCGTGCCAGATGTAGGCCTCGCCCGTGGCGGGATGGACGAGTTCGTCGCCGAGCCCGACGAGAGCAGCGAGCCGAGCCGCCGCCGGTGAGCGCAACAAGAAGGCGTCGGCCGATTCGTCGAGCGAAGACAGCCCGGCGAAGGGCGATGCACTGATCACGCCGCCGAGGCGTTCGCTACGTTCCACCACAGTGACACGAACATTCGGATGTTCGTGCACGAGATGAGCGGCGGCGGCGAGCCCGGTGATGCCGCCACCGATGACGACCACATGCGACTGATCGCGGTCGTTCGCCATGGTCAGGAGCGAACGTCGACCACGCGGCGAGCGAGTGCGGCCATCACGGTTTCGTCGTCGTTGACGCAGGCGGTGCGGTCGAAGGCAAGTCCGAGGCGCTCGGCGTGGGACTTCGCCTCGATGTCGAGGTCGTAGAGGACTTCGAGGTGGTCGGCGACGAACCCGCAGGCGCTCACGAGCACGCCGCTCGTCGAACCCGCACTCGCGAGTTCGTCGATCACGGCAAGGATGTCGGGGCCGATCCACGGTTCGGGTGTGCGTCCCGCGGACTGCCAAGCGATCGACCACTGAGAACCCTCGGTGAGTCCGATGCGAGAGGCGACGGCCTCTGCAGTGGCGCGCAACTCGTTCGGGTAGGGATCGCCACCGTCGATGATGCGCTGGGGCAGAGAGTGTGCGGTGAACAAGACCTTCGTGTCGCTCGGCATCGATGCGCGTCGCCGTGACATGTCGTTGGCGATGAACTCGACGAACGCCGGCTCCGTCGCCCACGAATCGATGCCGCGGACCGTGATGCCGAGTGGAGCTCCTGCTTCGCGTGCACGCCCCACGTATTGACCGATCGAGTACGACGAAAAGTGTGGGGCAAGGACGAGGGCGACGAGTTCCGTGAATCCGTCTCTCGCGAAATCCTCGACCGTCGCTTCGATCATCGGATGTGCGTGCTTGAGCCCAAGGCGCACCGAGTACGTATCGGGTGCGATTGCGTCGAGCTGTCGCTGCAGTTCGTCACGCTGGGACTCCGTCCGCTGTGCAAGCGGCGAGATTCCACCGATGGCGTCGTAGCGAGCGGTCAACTCCGCGAGGAGCTCCGGCGTCGGGGCTCGACCGCGACGAATGTCGGTGTAATAGGGAAGGATCTCTTCCTGACTGCGCGGCGTGCCGTACGCCATGAGCAAAACGCCAATCTTCGTCATGTCCTTACCGTGCCGTTCGTTCGTGGACGTAGCGAACGACTTCGCTCAACACGTCGGGGTTTGTCTCGGGCTGAACTCCATGACCCAAGTTGAAGATGTGTCCTGGATGCCCGGCATTGTCTGCGAGCACTGCATCGACTCCGGCGAGGGCGTCGGCCACGTCGCCGAGCACGCGCGACGGATCGAGGTTGCCCTGCACGACGAGTTCCGCTCCGAGTCGGCGACGCGCGTCCGCGATCGAGGTTCGCCAGTCGAGTCCGACTACCGCACATCCCGTTTCGTGGATGGCCTCAAGGAGATGGTCGCACCCGACACCGAAATGGATTCCGGCGATGTGTGGATAGCGGTCGGACAGGGTCGCAAACACGCGTGTCGAATGTGGAAGGACGAAACTGCGGTACTCCTCGATGCTGAGCGATCCAGCCCACGAGTCGAACAACTGGTAGGCGCGGGCACCGTGGTCGATTTGGCTGGCAATTGAAGCGATTGCATGGTCGGCCAGGCGTTCCATCACTCGGTGCCACGTCGTTGCATCGTTGGCCATCAGCGAGCGAGTGACTTCGTGCGTGCGACTCGGGCGACCTTCGATCAGGTAGCTGCCGACCGTGAACGGCGCGCCGGCGAAGGCAAGGAGCGGCACGCGCAGCTCGGACACGAGCAGGTCGATCGTCTCACCGACGTACGGCGCATCGACGTCTGGCTCGTACGGCCGCAGGCGGTCGACGTCGCTCGCAGAGCGGAGTGGCCGTTCGGCTACGGGCCCGGTTCCGGGTGCGACGTCGATTCCGAAGCCGATGGCGTGTGCGGGAACGACGATGTCGCTGTACAACACCGCAGCATCTACGCCATATCGGGTCACGGGCTGCAGCGTGATGTCGGCTGCGAGCCGCGGATCCTTGATCGCATCCAAGATGCTTCCCGAACCACGAACGGCGCGATACTCGGGGAGGCTGCGTCCCGCCTGACGCATGAACCACACGGGCGTGTGCGAGGCCTGCTTGCCCGAAGCCGCGAGCAAGAACGGGTCGGTCTGCGCGAGGACGCTCATCGTCCACACGCTATCGGCGGTGCCTTCAGGGGTTCCTGTCGTGACGCGACGTGCGGTGGACTTCGCCGATCAGCAACGCCTCGAGACGCTGCGTGCGCAGTCGGGCAGGCGGATGTGACGAAAGTGCGCCGGCGAGCGTGCCGACCGAGTCGTCGACTCGGTGTTCGCGCGTGAATCGTTGCAGTGCACCGAGCAATTGCTGACCGAATCCCATGCGCATCGCGCGAGCGTCGGCTGCATATTCTGCGCCGCGCCCCACCGCGTTGCTGAACGCGTGGGCGACGAGCAGCCCGCTGTAGAAGACCTTGGAAACTGCGGTGAGCAGGAACGCCACGATGCGAGCCACAAAGGCGAGCGATGCATACTCCGGTCGCAGCATGTGGTCGACTCGTTTGCTGATGTCGCGCAACGTCGTGCCGAGGCGGGCGAGCCCGATGATCGGCAAGCTCATCCATTGGGCGAACGTGAGCCCAATGGTGTGGCTGCCGAGGTGGTGGCTCAGTTCGTGCGCGAGCACTCCGGTCAGTTCGTCGTGGGTCAGGTTGCGTGCGGCATACGACGACACGACGAGGAGGTGGCCGCCGCAGGCGAAGGCGTTGAGGTCGTCGGAGTCGACGACCGCGAGCACGAACCGCTGTCGAGGAATGCCGTGGGCCTTTGCCACGATCGTCCATGCGTCACTCAGTCGGACCAATTCGTCGGCGTTCGCACGTCGTGCGCCGAGCACCTTGGTGAAGATGGCGCGTTGCACGGGGCGCAAGAACAGCAGTGTGCCGCAGGCGAAAGCGAGAGGCGCAAAGAGCGCATACGACACACCGATCGCTTGGTTCACGGGGATCCAGATGATGCCGATGGCGACGAGCCACACCGGCAGGAGCGCCACGACGGGTGCGAGGGCGGTGAAGGCCGAGAAGTCGACTTCGCGGCGCTGTGCAGTCACACCATCATTCAACCAGCACGGCGCCGCACGCTTCCGACGCAAATTCCGCCTGAACTAGCGTGGGTTCGACGATCTTGAGGGAGGAAACGATGGGCGCAGCAGTGATTCCGGGTGCAGAAGAGTGGTCGCACACGACGTCGTCGGATGTCGGAGTGCTCGTCGTCCATGGCTTCACTGGCAATCCGTCGTCGATGAGGGAACTTGCGCAGGCGTTTGCCGACGCGGGGTTCAACGTTGAGCTTCCGCGTCTTGCCGGACACGGTACGGAAGTCGCCGACTTGATCGGTGCGCGATGGGCCGACTGGTCATCCGATGCGGAGGCCGCGTACCAACGCCTGGCAGCACGTTGTTCGAAGGTCGTCGTTGCAGGCTTGTCGATGGGTGGAGCACTCACGTTGTGGCTCGCGTCGAAGCATGCCAACCTCGCCGGCATCGTCTGCATCAACCCGGTGACCCAACCACTCGGGGACGACATGATGACAGCGATCAAAGGCATGGTGGACGGGGGAACCGAGACGTTCCCCGGCATCGGCAGCGACATCGCGGATCCGGACGTCAGGGAGAGCTCGTATCCCGAGACCCCACTGCGTGCACTGCTGTCACTCATGGTGGATGGAGTGACCCCACTGTCGACGTCCTACGGGTCGATCAAGGTTCCGCTCATGTTGTTCAGCTCGCGCAACGACCACGTCGTCGACCCCCAACAGGGAGACTTCCTCGCCGCGAACTACGGCGGTACATGTGAGCGCGTGATGCTCGAGCGCAGCTTTCACGTCGCGACGCAGGACTATGAAAAAGACGTCATCAACTCTCGTGCGGTCGAGTTCGTTCGTTCCTTGACGAGCCGTTGACGATGCTCGCATCCATCCCAAGTCCGTCGAGTGGGAGCCTGAACCTCGGTCCGCTGACGCTGAATGCCTACGGGGCCATGATCGCCCTCGGCGTGATCGTCGCGGTGTGGGTCGGTGGTAGGCGCCTCGAGGCACGGAACGCGGGAACGCGCGACGACATGAGTGCGATTGCGATGTGGGGTGTCCCCGCGGGCGTCGTCGGTGCTCGCATCTATCACGTTGTCACGGATTGGGATCGGTTCTCTGGTGACCTCGGTGCGACGATTCAGATTTGGAAAGGCGGTCTCGGGATCTGGGGCGGAATCTTTCTCGGGACGATCGTTGGAGTCGCAGTTGCTCGTCGTCGCGGACTTGCGCCGGCGGCGGTACTGACGGCCGTCGCACCAGGACTCGCATTTGCACAGGCGATTGGGCGTTGGGGCAACTGGTTCAACCAGGAACTCTTCGGTCGTGCGACGTCGCTGCCGTGGGCGTTGCGCGTCTCAGACGACACGGCACTTCGTGCGGGCTTCGAAGCCGGCACCACCTTCCATCCGACGTTTCTGTACGAGTCACTACTGTGTGCCGCGCTTGGCTTCGGTCTCATCGCTCTCGATCGACGAGTTCCGATGAAGCCAGGTCGCCTGTTCGCCTTCTACGTCGCCGGGTACACCGCGTTTCGTTTCTTCGTCGAGGGCTTGCGCATCGATCCCGCGCACTACGCGGGTGGCCTGCGCCTGAATCAGTGGGTGTCGCTCGTCGTGTTCGCGTGTGCCGTCGCGGTCATCGTGGCGATGAGAGGCGCTCCCGCAACGACCGCGCCAGCTGCTCCGGAACGAGCGGAGTGAAGTACTCGCCGGTCGAGACCTCGGCTGCGGCGATGTAACGCATCACGCCCGGCGCTCGCCACGGTGAGACGATCTCGACGTTCAGCCACGCATCGGTCGACGTCGACGGGCGTTGGTTGATCCACAGCATGTAGGGCGGAGTCGTGCCGAAGTAGGTCGTGAGGCGGTGCAACGCGTCCTGCATCGCGACAGCGAGTCCGCGTCGTTCGTCGCGTGACAATTCCGCGAGTCGACCGACGCGTCGACGGGGTGCAATCTCGAGCGCAACGGGATACGCCGAGGCGTATGCGACGGTCGTCGTGGTCATCTCATCGACCCTCACCGAGAGTTCCTCGTGTGCAGACGGAGCCCAGCCGGAGTCGACGCGTGCGGCCGTGCGCTGTGGAACGTGGTCGAAGGAGTAGAGCTGACCGTGGGGGTGGTCGATCGTCGCCCCGACGTCGCGACCGGAGTTTTCGAAGATGAGCACGCTCGCCGTGTCCGTTCGTGCGAAGTGTGCGCTGCTGCGCTCGGCCCAAAGATCGACGATCGAGGTGGCGTGCGCCTCGCTCAGGCTCATGAACCGGGCGTCGTGGTCGTCGGAATAGAGGATGACTTCACATCGCTCGTCAGGCATCGCGGGCCACCGGTTCGGAATCCACGTCGTGGAGTAGGGCTGCGGTGCTTCGAGCCCACCGACGCAGAACGGGCAATCCGCCGACGGCAGGTTGGGCCGGTTCTGGCGGGACCCCACCACGTGCACGACGGTGCCCGTCGCCGGGTCGACCCGTGGGTTGTGTGGGGCTTCGCCGTCGCGTTGGGCCATAGTGCGCTTCTCACGGTACCGTTCGCAGCGGTGTCCGATTCGAAGTCCCAGTCGTTCGTGCACGTCGGCGACAACCACCTCTCCGTCGTGGTCGACCTACGTCACGGTGTCCCCGCCATCGTCTCCTGGGGCGCGCCGCTGGGACGACCCGACGTCGCCGATCTCGAGTCGATCGCTCGCGCGACGCAGCGTCCCGTCGAACACGGTGGACTCGACGTCGTTGCTCCGCTCCCGCTCGTCACGTTGCACTCGAGCGGAACGAGTGCTCGTCCAGGTCTCGAAGGTCACCGACCAGGCGGGCGGCATTGGGCACCGGTGATGTCGATTCGAGAGTCCTCCGTGACCCCGACGTCGCTTCGCGTCACGTCCGTCGACTCCGTGGCCGAGTTGGAACTCGTGACGTCGATGGAGCTCGTCGACGGAGTGATGCTCGTCGAGGCGACGGTCACAAACCGTGGCTCGAACCGCTACCTCCTGACGACGCTTGCGGTCACGTTGCCGCTGGACCACGTCGTGCGTGACGTCGTGTCGCTTGCAGGTCGATGGGCGAGGGAGTCACACATCGAGGTGTCGTCATTCGATCTCGACTTCACGTTCGAGACGCGCGGTGGTCGCTCCTCGCACGAGCGACAGCCTTCGCTGTGGTTCACGGAACGAAACGCGTCGCACCAATCTGGTCGCACGTGGTCGACGCATCTCGCCTGGAGCGGCAATCACTCGCTGCACGCACAGCGGCTCCCGGACGGCCGCACGTGTGTCCAGCTCGGCGAGTTATTGCATCCGGGCGAGGTGTGCCTCGAGCCAGGGGAGCAGTATTCGACGCCACAGGTCGTCGCCACGTATTCGCCGAACGGTCTGTTCGGGGTTGCCAACCTGTTGCACGGGCATGTCCGAAGGGGTCGTCGCTCGACGCCGCGCAAAGTGATGCTCAACACCTGGGAGTCCGTCTATTTCAACCACGACATGGACACCCTGGTGCGCCTCGCCGAGCGTGCCGCCCGGGTCGGTGTGGAGCGTTTCGTCTTGGACGACGGCTGGTTCGGTTCCCGCCGCGACGATCGTCGCGGGCTCGGCGACTGGGTGGTGTCGAGCGACGTCTACCCGCAAGGTCTGAGACCATTGATCGAGCGAGTGCGCGGCCTCGGTATGGACTTCGGTATCTGGGTCGAGCCCGAATGCGTGAACGAAGACAGCGACCTCTACCGAGCGCATCCCGAGTGGGCCCTCGTTGACGCCCACCGAGAGCCGGTGCGCGCGCGCAACCAGTTGGTGCTCAACCTCGCGCACCCTGACGCGTTCGCACACGTGCTCGGCCAACTCGACCGACTGCTCGCCGACCACGACATCTCGTACGTGAAGTGGGACATGAACCGACCACATGTCGCGGGGAGTGGCGTGACAGGTTCGGCAGGTTCACATGCGCAGACCGTTGCGATGCATCGACTGATCGACGAGTTGCGTCGACGACATCCAGGCGTGGAATTTGAGTCCTGCGCCTCGGGCGGGGGTCGAGTCGATCTGGCGATGGTCGGACGAGTCGACCGGGTGTGGGCGAGCGACACGATTGATGCACTCGAACGCCAGGAGATTCACCGAGGACTCACTCTCACATTGCCACCCGAACTCGTTGGAAGCCACATCGGTTCGCGCGTCGCGCACACGACCGGTCGGCGGCATTCGTTGGCCTTCCGTGGGCTCACCGCGATGTTCTTTCACCTCGGCATCGAATGGGACCTGACGAATGCCTCGGACGACGAACTCGACGCACTGTCCGCGCTCGTCGCGCTGTACGTCGACAAGCGAGAGTTGTTGCATCGAGGCACCTTCTCCTACTGCGACCTTGCACAATCCCTCGTCGACCCATCGGCCGTCGCCTATTGCACGATCGCACCCGACGCGAGCGAAGGGCTTTTGTGTTATGCGCAACTGCGCACAGAACGCCACCAGACCCCTGACATGGTCAGGGTTCGCGGCCTCGACCGCGATGCGTCGTATCGCGTCGCAGTCGTGGACGTCCCAGGCGGTGTGCACGCGATGGGTCGTCGACAACCCGACTGGCTGACGAGCGGCATCGTGATGCGTGGTGTGGACCTCGAGACGATCGGCATCCAACCACCGGCGATCGTGCCCGAATCCGCAGTGCTCTTCAGCCTTCATCGCCAATAGCCTGAAGGGCTGTGACGACCCCCGACCCCAGCGCCCGACTGTCGCGCGACGCCGTCGCCAAGGTCGCCCGACTCGCCCGACTCGACCTCACCCCGGACGAATTGGACGTGATGACCACCCAGCTCGCTGGAATGCTCGATCATTTCAGCGACATCGACAAGTTGGACCTCGCAGACGTGGCGCCGCTCGCCCAGCCGCTTCCACTGAAGAACGTGTTGCGCGACGACGTGGTGCAGCCCAGCCTCGATCGCAGTGAGGTGCTTGACGCTGCTCCTGCCGCCGAAGACGGGCGGTTCCGAGTGCCGCCGACGATCGGATTCCAGGACTGATGACGACGTTTCCCTCAGTCGTCGACATCGCCACCAGGGTGGCTGATGGTTCGGTGAGTGCGACGAGCGTGCTCGAGGAGCATCTCGCCCGCATCGGCGAGCGCGAAGCCGACATCCACGCGTTCAACCTCGTGACCACAGAAAGTGCACGCGCCACGGCGCAGTCGATCGACGACGCCGTCGCCAAGGGACGACCGGTCGGTCGTCTCGCTGGCGTGCCCATCGCGCTCAAGGACAACATGTGCACGCGCGGGGTGGAGACGACGTGTTCGTCGAAGATCTTGCAAGGCTGGAAGCCACCGTATGACGCAACCGTCGTGACGCGCTTGAGCGCCGCAGGCGCGGTGTTCGTCGGCAAGACGAACTTGGACGAGTTCGCGATGGGCTCGAGCACGGAGAACTCCGCGTTCGGCCCGACGCGCAATCCGCTCGACACGACGCGCGTGCCGGGCGGATCCAGTGGCGGAAGCGCAGCCGCGGTCGCCGCGGGATTCTCGGCAGCGAGCCTCGGTAGCGACACCGGCGGCAGCATCCGGCAACCTGCCGCGCTGTGCGGACTCGTCGGCGTGAAGCCGACGTACGGCATGGTGAGTCGCCAGGGATTGGTGGCCTTCGCGAGCAGCCTCGACCAAATCGGACCGTTCACCCATTCGGTCGCCGACGCCGCTCTCGTCATGGAGGTGATCGCTGGTCACGATGAACTCGACTCGACGTCGCTACCACAACCCGCACCGAACTTGACCGCCGTCCTCGACCGGGGAGTGAAGGGCATGCGCATCGGGCGCATCACCGACCTCCCGGAGGGATGCGAGCCAGAAGTGCTCGCTCAGCTCGACGCGGCATTCGACGCACTGCGCAGCGCGGGTGCAACGATCGTCGACATCGAGCTGCCGTCCTTGTCGTACGGCCTCACCGCGTACTACCTGGTTGCGCCCGCCGAAGCGAGCAGCAATCTCGCACGGTACGACGGCGTGCGTTACGGCATGCGCGTCGACGCCGCCGATCTGAACGCGATGTATGCAGCGACCCGCTCGGCAGGATTCGGACCGGAGGTCAAGCGCCGCATCATGCTCGGCACGTATGCGCTCTCGGCGGGATATTTCGACGCGTATTACGGCAAGGCGCTGAAGGTGCGCCGATTGCTCGCCGACGACTTTGCGCGCGCGTACTCATCGTGCGACGTCATCCTCACCCCGACGTCGCCGACGGTGGCGTTCAAGCTCGGGGAGAAGACCAACGACCCGCTGACGATGTACCTGTGCGACGTGTTCACCATTCCGACGAACCTCGTCGGCCACGCGGCGATGAGCGTGCCGTTCGGACGTGGCGCACACGACCTACCCGTGGGCGTCCAGGTGCTCGCCCCGGCACTCGGCGAGGAATCGATGTTCAAGGTGGCGGCCGAACTGGAGCGTGCGCGATGAGCAATGCGGCGAGCGCCCCATCCAACGCCGTCGCCCTTCCCGAAGGCTGGGAGATGGTCGTCGGCCTCGAAGTGCACGTCGAGCTCGACACCAAGACCAAGTTGTTCTCTGCGAGTCCGAACCGTTTCGGTGACGAACCGAACACGAACATCGACCCCGTCACGTTGGGGCTACCCGGTGCGTTGCCGGTGTTGAACCGACGCGCGGTCGAGCTTGCGATCCGTCTCGGACTTGCGCTCAACTGCACCGTGCAAGCGAGCACCTTCCATCGCAAGAACTACTTCTATCCCGACTTGCCGAAGGCGTATCAGATTTCGCAGTACGACCAACCAATCAACGTGAACGGATACTTGATGTTGCCGGGTGACGTGAAGATCGGTATCGAGCGTGCGCACCTCGAGGAAGACACGGGCAAGTCGACCCACTTCGGCGGTTCGAGCGGCCGTATCCACGGCAGCGACTATTCGCTCGTCGACTTCAACCGCGCGGGCGTCCCACTCGTCGAGATCGTCTCCAAGCCCGACATCCGCAACTCCGACCAGGCGCGCCAATACGTCGCCGAGCTGCGCAGCATCCTGCTCGCCGTCGGCGCGAGCGACGCGAAGATGGAGGAGGGCTCGATGCGCGTGGACGTGAACGTCTCGGTCCGTCGCACCGGCGAGCCTTTCGGCACGCGTTGTGAGATCAAGAACGTGAACTCGATTCGTGCGGTCGGCAAGGCGATCGACTACGAAGCGCGCCGACAGATCGACGTCCTCGAGTCAGGTGGGGTGATCCGTCAAGAGACACGTCACTGGGACGACGCCGAGGGGCGCACGCACACACTGCGTTCGAAGGAGGACGCGGACGACTATCGGTACTTCCTCGAGCCAGACCTCGTGCTGCTCGACCCGGACACCGAATGGGTCGATGCGATCAGGGCGTCGCTCCCGATGCTTCCTGCCGAGCGTCGAGTGCGCCTCGCGACGATCACGGGTGCGAACAAGGAGAGCGAAGCGATTTACGTGCTCGTCGAGCGAGGCCAAGACGACTACGTCGCCGCAGTAGCGGACGCCGGTGGCGATGCCGCCCGTGCACTTGTCTACGTGCAGCAAGCTTTCGCCGAGGAGGGTGCAAACCCGAAGGTTCCTGCTGCCGATCTCGCGAAGCTGACATTGCTCGAGCGCGACGCGAAGGTGACCGCGACCCAAGCAAAGACGATCCTTGGCGAGCTCGTCGCCAACGGTGGAGGTGACGCTGCACAGATTGCGGCGGCCAAGGGATTTGAGGCCTTGGACACGAGCGCCGTCGAACAGATGGTCGACGACGCGATCGCCGCCCAACCAGATGCGTGGGCGAAGTACTGCGCTGGCGAGGAGAAGGCCCTCGGTGCCATCGTGGGCGCCGTGATGAAGGCCTCCAAAGGCAAGGCGGACGGCAAGGTCGTCACCGCAATTCTGTTGTCCCGTAAGGGGTAGACGCCGAGTTGCAGTCAAGTGTTAGGTATGCCTAACATGGCCTCATGGCATCCAGTTTCCTCATCACCCTGCGCGAGGGCCTCGAAGCGTCGTTGATCATCGCGATCCTGCTCACCTACCTCGGAAAGACCGGCCGCAAGCACGAGGCGAAGTACGTCTGGTGGGGAACCGGCGCCGCAATTGCGTCCTGCCTCGTCGTCGGCACCTTGATCTACGTGCTCGTCGACGGGCTCAACGGGAACGCGGAATACGCCGTCGAGGGAGTCATCGCACTTGCCGCAACCGCCGTCTTGACTCACATGATCTTCTGGATGCGCAAGAACTCCCAGAACCTGAGTGCAGAACTGCGCGAGAAGATTGACCGGTCGGCCAAGACCGCCGTGCTCGTCATCGCCTTCGTAGCCGTCGTCCGCGAAGGTCTCGAGACGGTGCTGTTCTTGTTGAGTGCCGAGACCGAGTCGGCGTCGGGGTCGAGCGTCGTCATTGGTGGCCTGATCGGGCTCGCCTTGTCGGTCGTGATCGGCTACCTCGTCTTCGCGGGCGGACGCAAGGTGAACTTGAAGGCGTTCTTCACCGTGACCGCGGTGCTCTTGCTCCTGTTTGCCGCAGGTCTCGCCGGAAAGTTCGTGCACGAGTTCCGCGAGCTCATCGTCGGTGAAGTGACGGCAAGCGACAGCTGGTTCGTCCAGCCGGCCTGGACGATCGAGTCTGGAATCTGGTCGAGTGGAACGTTCTATGACTTCATGCGCGGACTCTTTGGCTGGCATCGTGAAGCAGAGAACATCCGGGTGATCACGTACTTCGCGTACTTGATCCCGGTCATGTACTTGTACTTCCGCAAGCCCGTCGCTTCGAAGAGCTGATCGCACGACTTCGAGACCGACTCGGCAAGTAGCCTTGGCGAGATGGGCAAGCCTTCCGTCACCCCAGTCGACGTCAAGCCACGAAGCCGTGACGTCACCGATGGCAACCAGAAGGCAGCTGCACGCGCGATGTTGCGCGCCGTCGGTCTGACCGACGACGATTGGGAAAAGCCCCAGATCGCACTCGCCAACGCGTGGAACGAGGTCACGCCATGCAATGCCACGTTGCGTCGACTCGCCGAAAGTGCGCGCCAGGGCGTGCGCGCCGCGGGTGGAGTGGCGCTCGAGTTCGGCACGATCACGGTGAGTGACGGCATCAGCATGGGCCATGAGGGCATGCGTGCCTCGCTCGTCAGCCGCGAAGTCATCACCGACAGCGTGGAGACCGTGATGCACGCAGAGCGCCTCGACGGATTCGTCGGTTTGGCCGGATGCGACAAGAGCATCCCTGCGATGTTGATGGCAGCTGCACGACTGAACCTGCCGAGCGTGTTCGTCTACAACGGCTCCACGCTCCCGGGAGTGCACAACGGCAAGAACATCGACATCACGACGGTGTTCGAAGCCATCGGAGCATGCGCCGCGGGAACGATGTCGCAGGAAGAACTTGGAGAGATCGAACGAGCCGCCTGCCCAGGCGAGGGAGCGTGTGGCGGAATGTTCACCGCCAACACGATGTCGTCGATCGCCGAAGCACTCGGTATGAGCCTGCCCGGCACCGCGTCACCGCCTGCGGTCGACAAACGACGTGAGCACGATGCGAAGCGCGCGGGCGAGGCGGTGGTGAACCTCACGCGCCTCGGCATCTATCCGCGGGACATCATGACGAAGAAGGCCTTCGAGAATGCGATCGCAGTCGTCAATGCACTCGGTGGCAGCACGAACGCCGTCTTGCACCTGCTCGCAATCGCCAACGAGGCCGGAGTTGCCCTCGATCTCGACGACTTCAACCGTATTGCAGCCAAGGTTCCGCACATCGCCGACACGAAGCCGGGTGGCAAGTACCACATGACCGACATCGACCGAATCGGTGGAGTGCCGGTCGTGCTGAAGCATCTCTTGGATGCTGGCTTGTTGCACGGTGACGTGATGACCTGCACCGGCAAGACGATGGCGGAGAACCTGGCGGAGATGAACCCGCCTGCACCGGACGGCGACGTCGTGCATCCACTCAGCGATCCAATTCATGCCGAAGGTGGCATCAACATCTTGAAGGGCTCACTCGCCCCGAACGGTTCCGTGGTCAAGGTTGCGGGTCTGAGCAAGGACCAAATGACCTTCGAGGGTGCCGCCCGCGTGTTCGACGGCGAAGACGGTGCGATGGCGGCGGTGCTCGCTGGTGACATCCAGCCCGGCACGGTGATCGTGATTCGTTACGAAGGCCCGAAGGGCGGCCCCGGCATGCGCGAGATGCTCGCCATTACTGGCGCATTGAAGGGTGCAGGTCGCGGAAGCGACTGCGCGCTCATCACCGACGGTCGCTTCAGTGGCGGCACGTGGGGGTTCTGCATCGGTCACGTCGCCCCGGAAGCAGTCGACGGTGGTCCGATCGCATTCGTGCACAACGGCGACAAGATCCGCATCGACGTGCCGACGAAGTCGCTCGACTTGTTGGTCGATGATGCAACCCTCGCCGAGCGGCGCAAGGGCTGGAAGCCGAATCCGCCGCGTTACACGAGTGGCGTGCTCGCCAAGTACGCGAAGTTGGTGCAGGGCGCCGACACCGGCTCGATCACGAACGTGATCGGCTGAGGCGCCGAGCGAGCAGCCTGCTCACGACGAGCAACACGCCGAGCGTGATCGTCGCCACGATGATGAACGGCGTGGCAATGCCGTCGGCGAACACGATCCTGCGCAGTGCAAGTCCGGCGACCACCGTGACCAGCCACGTGACGGCGACGCGTGAGCGACCGAACGGGTCCTTCCAGCTTTGCGACACGAACCAGCCCGTCACCAAGGCGATGAGGAACGGCGCAGCGGTTCCAACAACGCCACCGAGCGACACTCCTTCGTCGTGATTGCGCCGCCCGACGGCGACGAAGACGACGACTGCGACGACGTCAAGCGCCGCCCAGACGAACCGGCGGTTAGGCCTCGTCGTAATA
>CAYSRZ010000007.1:0-20243 GCA_964433615.1 uncultured Acidimicrobium sp.
TGGCCGTGAGCGCGCTGTCTGCCGGGTATCCGATGGTGGTCCACAGTCTCGACAAAGGAGAAGCCGACAACCTGATCGCCAGTGGGGCTACGTGGGTCGACAGCACCGCAAAGGTTGGAGCTGTGAGCGACGTCGTTATCACCGTCCTGCCAGGGCCACGCCAAGTTCGAGAAATCATGATTGGCAGTGGTGGGGTACTTGAGAGGATGAAGGAGGGCAGCACATTCATCGACATGAGTACGTCGTCGGTCGACGTCGCCAACGAGATCAAGGCACTCGCGGATCCCAGGGGAGTCACCGTCATGGAAGCGCCCGTCTCCTTCCTTGCCAAGGCGCCGATCGGGGCGTCACGAACCTCGGCATCGTTGCAGATCTTCGTCGGCGGTTCACGAGAGTCGTTCGAAACCAACCTGCCCCTGTTCCGTGCACTCGGAGGGCTTCCCGATCAGATCTACTACGCGGGACCAAATGGTGCGGGATATGGAATCAAGGTCCTTCTCAACCTGCTGTGGTTCATCTACGCAGCGGGCACGTCAGAGGTGCTCGCGATCGGTTCGAAGCTTGGTCTCGACCTGCGCATGTTGCAGCAAGCCTTGTGCGCATCGCCGACACAGTCGAACTTCCTGCAGTACGACATCAACAGCGTTCTTGAGGCTGGAGACTACGACCAGGGTTTCACGATCGACCTCGTGTGCAAGGACATCCAGCTCGGCATCGCGCTCGGCGACAAGACGGGGATCGACGTTGCGGTGTCGCGAATCGTCGAACAACTGCACCTCAGGGCCCTCGACGCATATGGACCGAAGTCAGGCGAGATGTCCGTCGTCAAGCTCTACGAAGAAGCAGCAGGGACGCCCTTTCGCGATTGACATGCACCCCGGACGTCCCCGGGTCCGTGGTCGCGTGCAGATTCCGTCGTGACGTTCGTCGCACCTGGCGACAAGTGTGGGACGAATGTCCCAATCTTTTGTGGTCCTTGGTCACGCAAGTCGTCCGAGATGGTGTCAGGCTTGGCTCGGTGGGAACGTCCCACCACGTATTGAAAGGAACCCCCCATGAAGAAGGCAATTGGAGGAGTCGTAGCTGCACTCATGCTGCTCACGGCTTGCGGTGCTGATGACAGCACGAGCGAAGACACCGTCGTCGACACCACGATGATGGAGACCGAGATGCCCGGTGACATCGTCGCCGTGGCCAGCGCGACCGAAGGTTTCAGCACCCTGGTCGCAGCAGTGACGGCCGCAGGTCTCGTCGAGACCTTGCAGGGAGAGGGCCCGTTCACGGTCTTCGCACCGACCGACGATGCATTCGCCGCGTTGCCGGCGGGGCTGTTGGACAAGTTGCTCCTTCCGGAGAACCAGGCAGTGCTCGTTTCGATCCTGACCTATCACGTCGTCGCAGGCAAGGTCATGTCGACCGATGTCATGGCAGGTGACGTGGCAACCGTCGAGGGTTCGAACATCACGCTCGGTACGACCGATGGCGTTCAGGTCAACGACGCGACCGTCGTGTCGGCCGACGTCGAGGCGAGCAACGGCGTGATTCACGTCATCGACAAGGTCATCGTCCCACCGACGGTCGACCTGTCGACGCTCTAAGCAATTCTCTCCTGACGGGGTGGTGGAACGGTGATCGTTCCGCCACCCCGTTTTGTTTTGTCTAGCGAGATTTCAGCGCACGCGCGACGGCAGTGAATCCGCGAATGGTCTCGGCGGACAACGCAGAAGGCGCTGCGTTGGGATACGTGGAGAAGCGAGCGATCACCGTTCGGCTCGGATGATCGATCCACACGTATTGACCGAAGATGCCCAGTCCAGACAGTTGGCGGTCCCTCTCCTTCACCCAGAATGCGTTGTGATACATCCACCAGTCGTCGCCTTCGACGCCGGTGTTGGGGAGTGTCTCGAGGTAGGTCGTGTAGCAGCGTCGAGCGTCGTCATCACCTTGGCGGGTGTCGCGAACCCAGTCTGCGGGGAGGACCGATTGCCCATTGAGCTGTCCGTCGTTGAGATAGGCGAGGCCGAAACGTGCGAGGTCTCGAACTGTGCAGCACATGCCCGCTTCCGCAATCGGGAACCCGAACGCATCGACGCTGATCTGCGCGGGATGTTCCATCCCGAAGGGCGTCCAGACGTCCCGTGACAGGACTTCGCTGAATGGGATTCCATTCACGATCTCAAGTATTCGCGCAACGATGTTGGTGAGTGGGGAGCGGTAGTCGAAAACCGTTCCGTGTGGTCGTGCAAGCGAGTACGTGGAGAAGTGTCGGAGAACTCCGATTGCTGCTGACCTACCGAGTGGCCGGAACCCAGCCTGGCGTTCGTACTCGATGAGCGGTACGTCCGAATCTGGTTCGAGGTAGAGGTCGTAGTTCTCCACGAACTCGGTACCGGCGGTCATGTCGATGAGATGCCTCACCGTGCAGTCCTCGAGGCTCGTTCCTGCAAACTCGGGAGCGATGTCGGTGACGAGCGAGGAGGTCTCCACGAGCCCTCGACCGACGGCAACACCGAGTGCCGCGGCGGTGAACGATTTCGTGACGCTCATCAAGAGGTGCCTCGAGTCTTCATTCATTCCGTTGAAGTACCGTTCGTCGACGATTACGCCGTCGTGCACGACGCACAGCGCGTCGCAGTACGACTCACGAAGGTGGCGTTCCCATGTCGTCGTCGTGCCGTCTGCGGCCGTGAACGTGACTTCTGCCAAGTCGACGGGACTACGAGGGAGACGTGTGACAGTCCCTTCGGTGTTGGTGATCGCGACCGTCGGGAGAATCTGGTCGACATTGCGAAATGACCATCGGTTGTGGGGTGCGTCCAACCAGTTTGCGAGGGTGACTGCCGGGGTCATCTCGATCCATCGTTGCACTCGCACCGAGCACGTGACCAATTGCCGAAGCGGGGGACCGCGGTGACTGGAGGTTCTAGTTCGGTGCGTTTGACAGGAGTCGCCGCACCCGAGGAATGTCCTCGGGCATGTCGTCGGCGATCATGCCGATTCCAAGGTCCTTTCCAATTTCGCTGTGCACCCAGACACCTGCACATGCTGCGTCGAACGGTGCCATGCCTTGGGCAAGGAGTCCGGTGATGAGTCCGGCGAGGACGTCGCCCGAGCCTGCCGTCGCCAGATGGGGCGATGCCGGAGGATTGATGACGAGTTCTCCAGTTGGAGATGCGATCACCGTCTCCGACCCTTTGAGGAGGACGACTGCACCGCTGCGGAGTGCTGCGCCACGTGCGCGATCCTCGCGCGAGCCGGCGACGTCAAACACGCGTGAGAATTCCCCTTCATGGGGCGTCAGTACGCAGTCGCAGTGGAGTCGGTCAATCAATTCGGCCGGGTCCTCGGCGAATGAAGTGAGTGCGTCGGCGTCGAGTACGACCGGTCGCTTTGCCTTCACGACCTGCGTCACGAACGACTTGGTTCGTGGGGAAATCCCGAGTCCGGGGCCCGAGAGGATTGCGGAAATTCGTGGGTCCTGGAGCACACCGACAAGATCGTGTTCATCCGTGATTGCGCGGACCATGATGCTTTCGAGCTGCTTGGCATAGACGTCGAGTGCGCGGGGTTCGACCAGGATCGTCGTGAGGCCAGCTCCGATTCGTGCGCATGCACGGGCCGCCAGCCGGGCAGCCCCGGTCATCGGGTATCCGCCGAGGACGACGGCGTGACCTCGGGTGTACTTGTTCGAGTGCGAGTCGACGCGAGGAATTCGATCGATCCACAGGGCCGGGGTGTTCGCGGTCACCAACTCAGTGTGCCATCGGCACGCGATTGTGAGTCCGAGTCGGACGTACCTGCGGGCCTAACCTTTCGGGGTGGCTGTCGACAAACACGACCGAACCCGACATTTCCCGGCAATAGAAAAGAAGCACGGTCAGCCGATGCGCCATTGGTTTGCGCTCATGAAGGAGCACGCCGACCGGAAGTATCCAGAGCAGATTGCGTTGCTTCGCGAAGACCACGGTTTCAGCCAGGCACACGCCAACGCGGTGGTGATGTACTGCCGAGGTTCGGTCTCGACGAAACGATTCGACGACCTCGGCGAATATCTGGCCAAGACCGACAAGGTAAAGGCCAAGACGGTCAAGGCGATACTTGCGGCGATCACGACGAAGAACCCGAAACTGGAAGTGGTGATCGCGTGGAACCAGCCGATGGTGAAGCTCGGTAAGGACTACGTCTTCGGACTCTCCGTGACCAAGAATCACATCTTGCTCGGGCCGTGGTGCAAGGACGCCGTGACGCGATTCAAGAAGGAGTTGGCGGGCTACAAGGTGAACAAGAAGACGATCGAGGTGCCCTCCGACTGGAAGGTGAATGCCAGCTTGCTCAACAAGATGGTCAAGGCGCGGCTCGACGAACTCAAGTAACGAAGAGGAAAGGAAGAGTCTCAATGGGTGACATCAATGTCGTGGGGGTCGTCGTTGCGTCTGTCGCGGCGTTCGCAAGTGGCTTTGCGTGGTTCAACGGAAAGACCTTTTACTTCGTGTGGTGGCGATTGATGAACAAGGATCGCCCACTGCCCACGGAAAGTGACGGAGCCGGCCTCATGTTTGGAAGTCTCGTCGTGGCGATCCTCGCGCAGTCTTTCGTCCTCGAGGTCGTGTTGGATGCTTTGCGAGACGACACCGGCTACATGGGGTCACTCGCAGGCGCTGGCTGGGGATTGCTCGTCGGGGTCGTTGCAGCGGGCGCCGCACTGGGTCACCGACTGTTCGGTGGTCACGGCTATCGGGTGTGGTTGATCGAGATCGGCAATGACGTTCTGAACTTCGTCATCATCGGAGCGATCCTGGGTGCGTTCAACTGATCGAGCATCTTCCTAGGCGGTGAGTTCAAAACCTCGGTAGTCGTTGCGTTCAACGTCGGTTGCCCGCGCCACGTAGTCGGGGAATCCCGGAAGTGGCATGAAGATCCGTGGCTTTCCGGGAATGTTCGCACCGAGATACCAGGAGTTGCAGGAGGGGAAGAGCGTCATGTCGGCGACCCCATTGACGTGGCGTACCCAGTCCTCTTGGGCTGAGTTCGTCGCTTCGATGGACGTGCGAGCCGTCGAGCGCACGTGAACGATCGCCCGTGTGATCCACTCGACGTGGTGCTGGATCGAGACCAGCACGTTGGTCAGCACCGACGGGCTTCCTGGCCCGGTGATCATGAAGAAGTTCGGGAATCCATGGACTGCAAGACCGAGATAATTGACTGGACCCGCCTGCCACGCGTCGGCAAGCGAGCGCCCGTTGCGTCCAGTGAGACCGAGCTTGAGAAGCGATCCAGTCATCGCGTCGAAGCCGGTGGCGAGCACGACGACATCGGCTTGGTGCTCGACGCCGTCGACGACGATGCCCGTTGCGGTGAAACGTTCGATCGGAGTCGATGACAGGTCAACGAGCGACACGTTGTCGCGATTGAACGTCTCGTAATAGCCCGAGTCGACGACGAGGCGCTTGCAGCCGATCACCGTCTCGGGTTGTAGTGCACGTGCGGTGCGTTCGTCGGCGACGATCGACGAGATCTTCGCACGGACCCAGTCGGCGATGCGTTCGTTCGACACGCGGTTGACCATCGAGTCGTTGAAGCCACCGAGGAAGAGCAGGCCACCTTTGTTCCAGCGCTCGGTGAGGACCCGATCCAGCTCCTCGTCACTCACCTCGGCGGCGGACTGGGTCCCGGTCGGCGTGTCACCCCCAAGTGCTGCACGCGTGAGCATGTTCTTCGCGCGGAACGTCGCGTAGTCGGCCTTGATCCCATGGACGTATGTCGGGTCGAGCGGAGCATTGTGAGCGGGAACCGTGTACGAGGCGGTGCGCTGGAAGACGGTCAGATGTGCACACTCCGTGGCAATGATCGGGATCGCCTGGATGCCCGATGACCCCGTTCCGATGACGGCTACCTTCTTGCCGCGGAAGTCCACGCCTTCGTGGGGCCACTCGCCGGTGTGGACGATACGCCCACGGAAGTCGTCGTCTCCGGTGAATCGGGGTCGGTTCGCCGACGACAGGCACCCGACGGCGGAAACCACGAAACTCGAGTCGATTCGCTCACCGTCGGCGAGGATCGTCGTCCACACGTTCGTCGACTCGTCATAGGAGATGCTCGTGACGAGGGAGTCGAACCGGATGTCGCGCTTCAGGTCGAATCGTTCGGCGACGTGTTCTGCGTAACGGAGGATCTCTGGTTGGGTGGCGTACTTTTCGCTCCACTCCCATTCCTGTTGCAGATCGTCGGAGAATTGATACGAGTATTCGAGGCTCGGCACGTCGCACCGCGCTCCGGGGTATCGATTCCAGTACCAGGTTCCGCCGACTCCGGAACCCCTTTCGACGACGATCGCAGTGAGCCCAGCCTGGCGGCACGAGTGGAGCATGTACATCCCGGCAAAGCCGGCCCCGACGATCACGACGTCGTGGCGCTTGGTCATCTCGCCATTGTTGCCGACCGGTCCAGTGCCAGCAATCCGGGGTGGCGCTCGTGTCACAGGTGCCCTAGCCTCGGCGTTCGGGGGAAGGTGTCATGACCATCGTCGAGCACGAGTTCGAGTCGCTGTTGCCGCGCGGCGACACCCACCCGTACAGGTCTGGAGCCTGGCGTCCGCAGACGAAGGAATGGACGACCACGAATCCGGTCGTGCGAGGCACGGTGCCCGACGACTTCGCCGGCGTGTACCTGCGGAACACGGAAAACCCGCTCGTTCCCGCGGCAGATCGTTATCACCCGTTCGACGGGGACGGAATGTTGCACTCGATCGCCTTCGACAACGGTGAGGTCCAATACCGGAATCGTTTCGTTCGCACGAAGGGCCTCGCGGCCGAGTTGGAGCACGGTGGGCCCCTGTGGTCCGGGCTCGCGGAGTCTCCGAAGAAAGCGGTGCGTCAGGACGGATGGGGTGCCCGAACCCGAATGAAGGACGCCTCGAGTACGGACGTCGTCGTGCACCGGGGTGTAGCCCTGTCGAGCTTCTACCAATGCGGCGATCTGTATCGACTCGATCCCGTGACGTTGTCGGATCTCGGAACGGAGTCGTGGAACGGTGCATTTCCGAAGGAGGGTGCATCTGCCCATACGAAGGTCGACGTGCGCACGGGTGAGCTCATGTTCTTCAACTACTCGACGACGTATCCCTACATGCACTACGGGGTCGTGTCTCCCGCCGGTGAACTCGTCACCTACATCGACGTGCCGCTGCCCGGACCACGCCTTCCGCACGACATGGTGTTCACCGAAAACTTCTCGATCGTCAACGACTGCCCGTTGTTCTGGGATCCGCAGCTGCTCGAGCGTGGGGTCTACGCGAACCGGTTCTACCGCGACATGCCCATGCGCCTCGGCGTGATTCCGCGCCACGGTTCGACGAGCGAGGTTCGTTGGTTCGACTGTGAGCCCACGTTCGTCCTGCACTGGATCAACGCGTATGAGGATGGCGACGAAATCGTCGTCGACGGCTACTTCCAGTCGGACCCGGCGCCATCGCTTCCGCCCGATGCGACGATCGACGAGCGGCTGTTTCGATACCTCGACCTGCATGCGATGCAGTCCCGTCCCTATCGATGGCGGCTGAACCTCGTGACCGGAGCCGTGAAGGAAGGTCCGTTGTCGGACACGATCACGGAGTTCGGGGTGATCAACAATCGCGTCGCGGGAAAGCGCTATTCGACCACGTACAGCACGGTGCCGACGGAAGGCTGGTTCACGTTCGAGGGCCTGATTCGCCACGACGTGGACACGGCTCGTGAGGAGACCGTGCGCCTCGAACCGGGCGTGTTCTGCAGCGAGGCCGTGTTTGCCCCGCGGGCGAACGCCAAGTCCGAAGACGACGGATACCTGCTCACCTACACGATTGACGTGAACGCCGACCGCAGCGACTGCCTGATCTTTGACGCGGCGCGTCTGTCGGAAGGACCCGTTGCTGCGGTGGAGTTGCCCGAGCGCATCTCGAGTGGAACCCACGCATGGTGGGACGACCGCTCGCTCCACTCGTGACGTCGCGGCCCCTCGCTCTCGTTACCGGGGCAACCTCGGGCATTGGACGCGAGTTCGCTGTCGACTACGCGCGACGTGGGCACGACCTGGTCCTCGTAGCCAGACGTCGAGATGTGCTCGAATCGACCGCCAAGGAACTGACCGAGCGATTCGGAGTTGGTTGCGCGGTGTGTGTCGCGGATCTGTCGTCGATCGACGGAGTCGAGGCGATGTTGCGACACGAATCACTCGTGCGCACACCCGACGTGATGGTCGCAAACGCTGGTGTCACGCTTGCCGCTCGCGTCGGTACGTCGTCGTCGGAGACCATCGAGGACGTGGTGACCTTGCTCGCAACTGGTGCCATCCTCGTGATCGAACGACTCGCTCCGGCCATGGCCGAACGCGGCTCGGGGGACATCATCGTCGTGTCCAGCATCGCCGCCAAGATTCCGATGCCCAAGTCCGCGGTGTATGCGGCGGCGAAAGCTGCGGTCACCTCGTACGCCCGCAGCGTGCACCGCGAGTTGCGAGACTCCGGAGTTCGTGTCGTCGCCGTCAATCCGGGATACGTCCACACCGACTTGCATCGTGCGGCCGGACTCGAACACCTCGAGCGGGTCGTGCCGGGATGGCTGTGGCTTGAGCCGATCGACGTGGTGAAGGCCGCACATCGTGCACTCGAGCGGGGTCGCGACAGTGTGACCCCCGGGTTCATCTATCGACTGAGCCAGCCGTTCCTATCGAGTGGCGCAGCGCAGAAACTGTGGCGCAGGGTCGTGCGACCCGGTCGAATTAGGAAATGAGAGCGGCGTCGAGGGCCGCGCAGAAGGGGTAGGTGGTGAGCCGCTCCACTGAGTCGGCGTGCACGAGGAACTGGTCCTCGAGTTTCACGCCCTGGTGCGAGTCGGGGTCTCCGACGTAACTCTCGATGCACAACACCATGTTCTCCCTGATCTCACCTGGGAAGTCATAGGACCCATCGGGATCGACGCGTGGAACGTTGGGATGTTCCCCGGCCATGCCGAGTCCGTGTGCGAGTACGTAGTAGCCGTAGTCACGATGTCGCTCCGGCACGTCGTAGGCGTGACGGGCGAAGTCCTCGAAGCTGCGACCGGCACGGAGGTTGGCGGCGTTGTGCTCGAGTTGTTCGCGGGCGATCCCGTAGAGGCGTCGTTGGGTGTCGGTCGCATCGACGTCGCCGCAGAGGAAGGTGCGAGAGAAATCGACGGCGTAGTTCATGACCCCGAGGGCGTCGGTGTCGAAGCAGACGAGGTCACCCGACTGCATCGTCGCATTCGACGACTCTTGGAAGTAGGGGAAGGTGCGGACACCGGACTGGAACAATCGGGTCGAGACGAACTCACCGTCACGTGCGATGAGCCCACGGTGAAACTCCGACCACACCTCGTTTTCCGTCGCCCCGGGTCGAATCGAGCGCTCCAGCTCGGCGGTGGCAAGCTCGACTTGGGAGACCGCGTAGCGCATGACCTCGAGCTCGAGGGGTTGCTTGATCATTCGTGAGTACTGGAACACTGGGGTCGCATCACGCAGGGTGACCCCACGTGCACGTAGCTCGTCGGTGAAGGTGAAGTCGACGAGCTCGACCGCAAGTTCGAGGTGCTCGGTTCCCTGCACGCGGCGCAGGATGTCGACGATCTCGTCGGCAAAGCGCGCATTGTTTGCGACGTAGTGCGGGGTCTTCTTGGCCGTGATCCCGGTCGAGGTGCGGATTTCGGAGATCGTCGGGAGACCCTCGGACAAGTGCTCGCCGAGGTTGAACTCGAACAAGATGGTCGGACCGTCCACGAAGTGCAGGACGAACCTTGACGGTCCCATAAGGCCCCAGACGGTCATGTTGCGCGATCCGGTCGAGTACATGATGTTGATCGGGTCTGGGGTGAGGATCGCCGAGACGCCCATCGTGCGCATCGTCGCCGTGAGGTGACGCTGACGCTGCAGATAAAGGGCGTGTTCGTCGATTGCGAGCATCAGCCAAGTATGCCAGTCGGGTTGGAATTGACAATGTCGGGGCGAACAGTTTGTTCCGGGACTTCGGGGGTGAAGGCCGTGTTCAGCCTTGACTACGCTTCACCCATGGCCACGGCAGAACTTCGCGAGTCCCTGAAGAAGCGTGCATGTGAGACGATCGATCGCATCGCACATGACCTCGTCGGCGTGAGCGCCGACATCCACGCACATCCCGAGGAGAACTGGGAAGAGGTCTTCGCCCACTCGCGTCTCACCGATGCAATCGGCGACAACGGATTCGACGTCACACGCAAGGCCTACGACCTCGACACGGCCTTCGAACTGCGCACTGGTTCGCGTGGTGCGACCGTCGCAGTTCTGTGCGAGTACGACGCACTGCCTGGAATCGGACATGGCTGTGGACACAACATCATCGCCGCCGCCGGTCTCGGTGCCGGTCTCGCACTCGCGCCACTCGCCGAGGAGGCGGGCGGTCGACTTCGCCTGATGGGCACGCCCGCCGAAGAGGGTGGTGGCGGCAAGATCGAGATGGCTCGTCGAGGTGCGTTCTCCGGCGTGGACGCCGCGATGATGGTGCACCCGTACGACACCGACCTTGCGCGGATGAACGCGATCGCGATCCAACACGCGCTCGTGAAGTACGTCGGTGAGGCCGCGCACGCAGCCGTCGCCCCGCACAAGGGCCGCAACGCGCTCGACGCCGCAGTCCTCGGCTACATGAACGTGGCGGCGCTGCGTCAGCACATCATGCCGACCGAGCGCATCCACGGCATCTTCTTGAAGGGTGGCGAGAAGCCGAACATCGTCCCGCGCGAGACCGAGATGGATTGGTACGTGCGTTCGAACACGATCAACACGTTGCAGCCGCTCAAGCAGCGCGTCGCTGCGTGCCTCGAGGGCGGCGCGCATGCCGCCGGATGCCACATGCACCTCGAGTGGCAGCCGAACCCATTCGCCGACATCGTCGACAACGTCCCGCTCCTTGCCGCGTATGTGTCGAATGCGGCTCGCGTGGGTCGCAGCCTGACCACCGACGAGTTGCCCGGCACCGGCGGTGGGTCGACCGACATGGGCAACGTGAGCTATCTCACTCCGTCGATTCATCCGATGATCGCCGTCGCACCGAGTGGCATCTCTCTGCACACCCCCGAGTTCGCCGACCACGCTGTCTCGGAGGCCGCGACCAAGGCGATCGTCGACGGCGCGAAGATCATGGCGATGACCGCCATCGACATGTGGACGAACGCCGCGCTCGCAAGCGAGGTTCGAGAAGCCTTCGGTGACGGCGTCGTGCCCGAGGGCGTGCTCTAGGAACCCGTCAGGGGTTTGGCGAGTCTGAGCGTCGCGAGTGAATCAGGGGCGTTGAGTCCCTTGAGGGCGACGTCATAGTCAGGAAGTGCATACACCGATCCGTCGTCGGTGATCATGATGAACCGATCGAACTGGGCGAGGAACGTGCGGTCGTGGCTGACGGCGATGACGGTGCCCTCGAATCCGTCGAGGGCCTTCTCGAGTGCCTCGGACGACTCGATGTCGAGGTTGTCCGTCGGCTCGTCGAGGAGCAGCACGTTGTGGCCCTCGATCTCGAGACGCAGGATCTCGAGCCGTGCCTTCTGGCCGCCCGAGAGCGTCTCGAAGGTCTGTCGCGCGTTGTTCCGCAAGCCGTAGCGGGCCAGCGTCTTCATCGCGCGCTCTTCCTCGCTGATCCGATCGCAGACGATGTCAAGACACTCGCGACCGAGGAAGTCGGGGCGATTGTTGACCTGTGTGAAGACCCCGACCGACGTGCGCGGGCCGAAGGCGATCGTGCCGGTCTCCGGTTCACGCTCGCCCGAGAGCACCTTCAGAAGGTGCGTCTTGCCGGTGCCATTCGGTCCGATCAGCCCGATCCGCTCACCGTGGTAGATCTCCTCGCTGAACGGATCGAAGAGTTCGCCAACCGAGACCCCTTCGAGGCGCGCGACGCGTCGCGCAGCATCCGCTCCACGGAGTCGAACGTAGATCTGTTGGTCGGCGACCGGTGGTGGTGGAGGACCGGCCGCGACGAATTTCTCCCAGCGCGTCTCGGCGGCGTTCGCCTTGGTCGCGTTCTTGAAGTTTTGAGCGGCTCGCTGCTTCATGATCTTCATGTGGTGAAACAACCGACGTTCTTCCTCTTGCCATCGCTTCAAGTGGTCGCCGAGGAGTTCCTGACGCTTCTCACGCGCCTCGGGATAGGTCGCGTACGAGCCACCGTGCACCCAGCAGCCTGATCCCTCGATCGCGACGATCTTTGTCGAACAACGCTCGAGCAGGGTGCGGTCGTGGCTGACCATCAGGATGGTCGACTTGCACGCCTTGAGTTGCTCCTCCAACCACTGACGAGTCGGGATGTCGAGGTAGTTGTCGGGCTCGTCTAGGAGCAACACGTCGGCACCCGAGGTGAGCAGGAGATCGAGCACGAGCCGCTTGCGTTCGCCACCCGAGAGCTCGGACACGAGTCGTGTGGAGAAGTCGTCGACGGGTGTCTTCACGCTGCGCTGGGCGGAGGCCTGCCAACGAGTCTCGAGCTCGTAGCCACCCCGGTCGCCCCAGTCGGAGAGCGCCGATGCATATCCCATGCCATCGTCGTCGCCGGAGGCAAGCGCTCGTTCCGCGGCGACCAATGCACGACCTGCCTCGCGAAGCGGTGTTGGAGCGACTTCTATCAGCATCTCGCGCAGCGTGTCGTTTGGTCGCGACATGCCGACGTCCTGGGTCATGTAGAGCATCGATCCACCGATGGCGAACTCGCCACCATCGGCTTCGATCTCGCCGGTGAGGATGCGCAAGATCGTGGACTTGCCGACGCCGTTGGCACCGACGATCGCCGCGTGCTCGCCAGGAGCGACCTTGAAGCTCACGTCGAAGAACAACTGGTCGGCGCCAGGTGGGCCGTACTCGAGTTCGCTCACGACGATGCTGGACATGGCCCTCAGTCTGTCGCGTGGACTCCACAGTTACGCTGTGACGTGTGAAAAGTCGTGCTGCATTTCCGCTCTTGCAGCTCGCCAACGTGATGTCGGGCGTCTCCAACGGCGTCGTGATGATCACCGTGCCGTGGATCGTGCTCGAGGAGACGGGATCCGCCGGTCGTGCGGGCCTCTTGGCTGCGATCGTGTCGCTCCCGGGCATCGTGGTCTCGCCGATCGTCGGTGGATTGATCGACCGTCTTGGACGTCGACTCGTCTCGGTCGCCTCCGACGTGATGTCGCTCGTGTCGGTGTTGGCGTTCGTGCTGGTCGATGCCGTGGGGACCTTGAGCTACTGGTGGATCGTGGGCATCGCCATCCTCGGCGCGATCTTCGACCCAGCCGGCTACACGGCTCGCAAGTCGCTCATCCCGAACGCGGCGACCGCGTCCGGGGTGTCCGTCGACTCGGCAAACGGCCGCCACGAAGGATTGTTTGCGATCGGCTGGATGATCGGACCGGCGATCGGTGCCGCGTGCATCGAGTGGAGTGGGCCGATGCTCTCCTTCGTCGTCACCGCATTCTTCTTTGCCGTCGCAGCGGTCGCCGTCGGCAACATGAAGGTGAACGACGAGCATGGCAAGTCGGTGGCCCATGCCCACGAGGGACACGAACCGTTCCTTGCCTCTCTGCGCGGGGGATTTCGGGTCATCACGTCCGACCGTGCTCTCCTCGGGCTCACCGTCACCTTCGTCATCCTGAGCGGTCTCTACATGCCGATCGACACGGTGATCTTTCCCGCCCACTTCGAGTCGATCGACGACCCGGGCGGGCTCGGCCTGTTGCTCGCGTCGCTCGCTTTCGGCATGGTGATCGGTTCGTTCTCATATGGTCGACTGTCTGCTCGCTTCACTTCGAGTCAGATGCTGCGCACGATCGTCGTCGTGTCGACCTGTTCGTTGTTTCCGATGGTCGCGTTGCCGTCGAAGTGGGTGTTCGCCATCCTCGGACTCATCTCTGGCTTGTCGTGGGGTCCGTTCAATCCGTTGTGGAACACCGTCGTGCAGAAGCGCGTCGCACCGGACCTGCAGGGCCGCGTCTACGGCATCCAGATGTCCGTGTTGTCGGCTGCGCCGCCGCTCGGTCAATTGATCGTCGGTGCGTCCGTCGACGGGTTCGGCCTGCAGCCGACGTTTCTCGTCGTGATGATCGTGTTCGTCGTTGCCGCCGTCGCGATCAGTGCGTCACGAACCCTTCGCCACCTGTAGCTATTCGTTGCCCTGCACTCGGTCGAGGTGGTGGGCGTCAGCATCGATGAGTGAGAGCGTGTCGCCCACGGAAAGTGCCGTGCAGAACTCGCCGTTCAAGTTCGCCACCGTCATGTCGTGGACGAGTTCGGGGTCGTAGTCGGCGCCGTCCCAGCCGATGCGATTGGATGTGGCGCAGCAGTCGGGCACGAGGTAGGTGTCGAATCCCATGTTCCCGGACATGCGCACCGTCGTCTCCACGCACATGTTGGTGAAGAATCCGACACACACGAGTCGATTGATGCCTTTGCGTCGCAGGTCGACCTCGAGGGATGTTCCGACGAAACCGCTGTTCACGTCCTTGGACACTGCAATGTCTCCAGGAAGGGGTTCGAAACCGGGCTTCTGCTTGCCCGTCGGGAGTGACAGCTTGAGTGGGGAGTCGGCCTCGATCGAGTCGTGCATGGTGAAGGCGACGGGGAGCCCCGATTGACGCCACGAGGCGAGGATGCGCAACATGTGTGACTCCGCGTCCGGGTTGTTGCGCCGGCCCGTCGGTCCACCCCAATGGCTGAGCACGTCGACGCCGACCTGGCAGTCGATGAGGAGGAGCGCGGTGTCATTCGTGAAGCGGCGGATCATGGTCTCGACCTTACGAGGTCTCCTTGCCGCGTCGGGAATCTCGTGCGGCGGGCATCCAGTTCTCGCCGGCGGTGGCGTCGATGCGCGCGAGGAACGTCGCAGCGTGTGGCTCGATCATCTCGCAGAGCTTCGTCGTGGTCTCTACGCCAAGGTTGCGCCACGCCAGTTCGGACTGGCGATCGGTCTCACGCTCGATCTCCTCGCGCAGCGCAAGTCCGGCCATGTTCACCTTGCCGTCGGTGACGAATCCACGTGCTGCCAGACGCTCGAGGGCCTCTGTGATCTGGGCGTCATCCGCACCGCGGCTGCGCGGAATCCACTCGCCGGGATAGCCGAGGAACGCATCGTGCAGGAGTCCCGCTTCGACTCCGCTCAGGTCATTGGCGGCGAGAATCGCAAAGTGCGTGTCACCGCGCCATTCCCGAATGCAGTTGAGTGCGAGCCACGCACTCACGAGCTCATCGTCAGTTCGCGGCCACGAACGGTGGGCCGCGTGCATCATCCGACCCGACAACGGAAGCGACTCGGCCGCGTCCCACAGCCGTGGCGCAAGTGGTGCGAGCGCGGGCTCGAGCGACGGCGCATACTCGCGCAGGCCCCGACCGACTGCGTCGTTGCGCACGTCGTAGGCGGCTTCGAAGGTCGTGTGCTGTCTGCACATGTCGAGGGAGAGCGCGATGAAGTCCCCGCGAATCGAGTAGCACGCGGCGGTCACGACGTTCGGGCCCGCGGCGGCGAGTGGCGCACAGCGGGTCGCGACGTAGTAACCGAATCCGTTCGGGATGCCGAGCTTCGCGTAGGACTCGATGCCGAACGGATCCCAGTAGATCCATCCGATCAGGCGGTGCGACGCGAGCGACGCGCGAGCACTGAGTGCTGTCCAGTCCGTCACGACCCGACCGTAGCACCCGTGCAAAACTGCACTCCAGATGGACGCATTACCCCTCGTCACCGGCCCGCGAGAGCTGTTGCCCTTCGACGGCAATGCAGTGCTCCACGAACAGTTCCTGGACCCAGACTTCGCCGTTCGAGCATTCGACGAACTGTTGAGGACCAATTCGTGGGAGGAACACGACATCGTCGTGTTCGGCCAGCGTCACCGTGAGCCCCGACTGTCCACGTGGCACGCAGATGAAGGAAAGGAATATGAATACTCCGGACTCCTGCGCACGCCACTGCCGTTGACGCCGCTACTGAACGACATTCGATCGCGGTGTGAATCGGTGAGCGGTGCGTCGTTCAACTCGGTGCTCGTCAACCTCTATCGCGACGGCAATGACGGCGTTGGCTGGCACGCCGACAACGAGGCGGTGAACGGTCGCGAGCCGACGATCGCGTCGGTGAGCCTCGGTGCGACCCGGCGGTTCGACTTGCGTCACCGCGAGTCGAAGGAGACGGTCAAGGTCGACCTGCACTCGGGGTCACTCCTCGTCATGTCGGGCCTTTCCCAGCACTGCTGGGTGCACCAGGTGGCCAAGACGAAACAGGTCGTCGGTCCGCGCATCAACCTCACCTTCCGGCGGGTGCTCGACTAGCGACGTTCGTCGCGGACCTTGGCAGCGGCTCGAATGTGGTCGACGGTGAGACCGCAGCAGCCGCCGAGCAGTTGCACACCCTTGTCGAGCCACTCGCGGTAGAAGGTCTCGAGTCGAACTGGCTCGATGACCTCCGAGAAGTTCCAGTTCGGCATCTCGAAGTAACCGCTGTCGGGATAGACGCCGACGGGACCGGAGAACGTCGTGCGCACCATGTCGATCGTGTCGGCGACGACGTTTGACTGCGTGTGCATGACGTTGACGACGTCGACGCCTTGTGGCGGTATGCAATCGATGATCGGTTGCAGCGAGATGTCGCTCGCGAGATTGAAACTCACGACCTTGCCGTTGTCGTCGAAGCGCGACGAGAGGCCGAACCACACGGGAAGCCCGGTGGAAAGCGCGGCCTCGACCGCGAGGGGAGTCCTGATCGGCTCGTACATCATCTCGAGCATGATGTGGTCGACGCCACCTGACTTGAGCAAGCCGGCGAGTTCGTGGAATGCATCTGACATCTCGGCTGGGCCGGGCGTGCGCGTCGGGTCGACGAGGTCGGTGCCGGCGATGTGGGGGACCATGTGTGAGAGGCATCCACCGACGACCACGTTGCGGCCCTCGGGTGCGCGGTCGCGGGCGCGCAACGCCGCGTCGATGGCGACCTTGTTGATCTCCTCGACTCGATCTCCATATCCCGCGGGGGTGAGCATCATTCGTCCGGATGCATAGGTGTTGGTGGTGACGACGTCGGAGCCCGCACGGATGTAGTCGAGGTGAACTTCGGTGAGCAGGTCCGCATTGTCGAGGGACGCCGGACCACACCAGGCCTCGGGGCTCATCTGGGCGCCGCGGCGTTGCAATTCCGTTCCCGTCGCACCGTCGAGGACGATGACCTCACCGGCATCGAGGCGTTTCTTCAGTTGCGCATAGGACACGGTGTCTCACGCTAGTTGACACACCACTAACCTTCGTCTCGTGACGCTGGCGACGCTCTCGGATGCGATCGGGGAATTGAAGGCCGCGCTCGGCGACAAGGTGACGGAGAACGACACCATTCGCGAACACCACTCGAAGGACGAGAGTTTCCATCTCGCCTCGATGCCCGATGCCGTCGTGTTCGCCGAGTCCATCGAGGACATCTCCGTCGTCCTGCGCATCTGCAATGCTCACGGAGTTCCGGTGACGCCCTTCGGCGCAGGCACATCACTGGAGGCCAACAGCACGCCGATCCACGGTGGTGTGTCGCTCGACGTGTCGCGAATGGACAAGGTCGTGCGAGTCGACCAGTCGGACCTCGACTGCACGGTGCAACCCGGGGTGCGGCGCAAGGCATTGAACGAACACCTGGCGAAATACGGACTGTTCTTCCCGGTCGATCCGGGTGCCGACGCGACGATCGGCGGCATGGCTGCGACCGGCGCATCGGGAACGACGACCGTCAAGTACGGGGCGATGAAGGAGTTGGTCCTCGGGTTGTCGGTCGTCACCGCGAACGGTGACGTCGTGACGACCTCGCGACGCGCACGCAAGACGTCTGCCGGTTACGACCTCACGCACCTCTTCGTCGGTTCCGAGGGAACCCTCGGGGTGATCGGCGAGATCACTTTGCGCGTCTTTGGCATCCCCGAGGTGATCGCGGCGGCGACGATGCAGTTTCCGAGCGTGCGCGACGCGGTTGACGCCGTGATCGAGGTGATCCAATTCGGCATCGGAGTCGCGCGCATCGAGCTGCTGGATGCCGACGCGGTGCGCGCCGTCAACCGGTACTCACAGACCGACTTGCCCGAACAAGCGCTGTTGCTGATGGAGTTCCACGGATCGGCCGAGTCGACCGCGATCGACATCGCCGCCACTCGCGAGGTCCTCGAGCGCCACGGTGGTTCGGGGTTTCGCCAGACCACGGATGAGGGCGAGCGTCGAAAGTTGTGGCAGGCGCGCCACGACACGTCACTTGCGTGTCGCTCACTCGTGCCGAACGCACGAAACTTCGCGACCGACGTGTGCGTGCCGATCTCGCGGTTGAGTGACTGCATCGAAGAGACGCAGAAGGACCTCGCCGAATCGAAGCTGTATGGACCGATCATCGGACACGTCGGAGACGGAAACTTCCACGTCGTGTTGAGCGTCGATCCGCAGGACCACGAGACGGTGGCGAAGATGGAGGAGTTCCACGGTCGCCTCGTTCGTCGAGCCCTCGCCATGGAGGGCACCTGCACCGGCGAGCACGGGATCGGCGTCGGAAAGATCGACTACCTGGTCGACGAACTCGGTTCTGCCGCGGTGTCGACGATGGCGGCGGTGAAGCGAGCGCTCGATCCTCGGGGAATCATGAACCCCGGCAAGATCATCGCCGACTAGAGCTGATCAGGCGCGACGGGCGGTCGACGCCACCACGCCGAGGGCGACGAACACCGAGCCGGCAACGTAACGCTGGACGAAGGGAAGTGCCCGTCCGCTCAGCAGTCGATCGCGCAACGCACTTGCAGTCAGTGCATACGTCGCATCCGTCATGCTGCCGAGAATGACGAAGAGCGTCCCGAGGACGAAGGACTGCAGCGCGGGCGAGCCCCGATCGGGGTCGATGAACTGTGGCAGGTAACTCAAGAAAAAGAGCGCGACCTTCGGGTTCAAGGTGTTGACCACGATTCCTTGCGTGAACGACTTGCGCGCGGTGGCTGATGCCGACTTTGCATCCGGAGGTTTGGGGGCCACGAGCACGGTGCGCACGCCGACGTAGACGAGGTATGCCGCTCCAGCCCACTTGATCGTCGTGAACGCGGTCGCCGAAGCGGCGATGATCGCCGACAGTCCGAGCGTGGCGGCAATCACGTGCATGAAGTTGCCGATCTCGAGTCCCGCAACACCAGCCAGTGCAGCGTTGCGTCCGTCGGCCACGCTGCGGTTGAGGACGTAGATGACGGCAGGACCTGGAATGACGAGGAGGGCGACCGAGGCGATGCCGAAGGCGACGACGTCGTGGAGTGGTGGCACGTCATCAGAGTAGTTGTGCATCGGTACAGATCGTCCATGGCTTTTGACATGTGCTCGGTACCGTCGATCGCAGGGTCACAACGAGGAGAGCGACGTGGACAGGACGGTGGTTCGTGGAGTGGCGACGCTCATGCTGTCCGTGTTCGCGATCGGTTGTGGTGAAGATCCGAGTGACTCCGGTGGCGTCACGAAGAACCTCGTCACCGGCGTCGTGCGTGAATGGTCGGTGGAGGTCGATGCCACGTCGGCGATGGCCGGCGAAGTGACGTTCACCGTCACGAACGACGGCACGATCGGACACGAGTTTCTGGTGGTGAAGACCGACTTTGAGTCGGGCCGGATTCCGTTGGATGGCGACCGTTTCCCCGAGCCGACCGAAGGAGTGGAAGTGGTCGATGAAATCGGGGAGTTCCCGAAGGGCACGACTGAAACGTTGACCGTTGACCTCGAGCCGGGGAAGTACCAACTCGTCTGCAACCTGCCCGGCCACTATGCGGCGGGCATGCACACGGCATTCGAGGTGCGCTAGGCCCGACCCAAGTGCCTGTTTGGCCGACGGGTAGTGTTGGCGACATGAGAGTTTCCGTCAACGCGGGTTCGTGCCACGGGCATCAAATGTGTGCGATTGCCGCACCGGAGATCTTCGGCAGCGACGAACTGGGAAATGCAGTGGTGTTGATCACCGGCGACATTCCGAAGGAACTCGAAGCCAAGGCGCGCAGGGCGGAGGGCAACTGTCCGGAGCGGGCCATCGTCATCAGCGACTAGGGGGAGCGACATGACGGACACGAACCACAAGCCGGTCGAGGACCTCCTCACCGACTACGACATCTTCGATCCCGAGTTCGTACGAGATCCGTTCCCGGCGTTCGCCGAGATCCGCGAGTCGAAGTGCCCCGTCGCCCACACCGATCGCTGGGGTGGGTCGTGGATGCCGACGCGTTACGAAG
>CAYSRZ010000008.1:0-18937 GCA_964433615.1 uncultured Acidimicrobium sp.
CCGTCGCTCAGACCCTTGTCGGGGTCGGGGTGAATCTCCATGAACAGCCCATCGACACCCACTGCGACCGCAGCGCGTGCAAGTGGTGCCACGAATTCGCGTTGTCCACCGGATGAACCACCTCGGCCTCCTGGCTGCTGGACCGAATGCGTGGCATCGAAGATGACGGGGCATCCGAACTCGGCGAGCTGCGGAAGCGAGCGGTAGTCGACGACGAGCGTGTTGTAGCCGAAGCTGTTGCCACGCTCCGTCACCATCACGTTCGCCGCACCGGCGTCACGCAGCTTGGCGACGACTTGCGACATCTCTTGTGGAGACAGGAACTGGCCCTTCTTCACGTTCACCGCGCGACCCGTTGCCGCCGCGGCAACCAGCAGGTCGGTCTGGCGGCACAGGAAGGCCGGAATCTGCAGCACGTCGACGACCGGGGCGACCTCTGCTGCGTGGTGCGACTCGTGGATGTCGGTCAGTACCGGCACTCCGAAGCGCTTCTTCACCGCTGCCAGCACCTCAAGCCCGGCCTCGACTCCAGGCCCACGGAAGGACGAGTTCGACGTGCGGTTTGCCTTGTCGAAACTCGACTTGAACACGTATTGAATGCCGAGACGCGACGTGATGTCCACGAGCCGCTCGGCGACCTCCATCACGAGTGCCTCACTCTCGATCACGCACGGCCCACCGATCAGGGTCAGCGGCTTGCCGGATCCGGCGACGACGCTTCCACCGAGCGCCGCGAGTCGTGTGGTCGTCATGTGTGCTCCTAGTCCCCCGACGCCGATTGCGTGATGAGTCCCGCTTGGACGAGGTCGTGCAAGCGGAGAATTCCGGTGACCGCACCGTTCGATCCAACGACGGGCAACAAGGTGATGGCCTTCTTGTTGTTGCGCTCCATCCGCTCGATCGCGTGGATGGCGAGCACGTCGTCGGCGATCGTGATGGGGTCCTTGGTCATGATGTCGGCGGCTCGCAGGGACGCCCAGGTGTCGGGCTTGTTCATCTTCAGTGCGCGACGCAGGTCGCCGTCGGTGATGATCCCGTCGATCGACTTCGCGCTCCGTGCGTCACGCACCCAGATCGCACCGATGCCGATCTTGGTGATCTCGTCGATCACCTCGACCAGCGTCGTCGAGGAGGCAACGGGCTGCACCTTGTCGATCGGCACCATCAGGTCCCGTACGAAGAGCGTCAGGCGTTTGCCGAGTTGACCACCGGGATGGTTCGTCGCGAAGTCGTCCGCGCTCACCTGACGTCGCTGCATCCACACCGTGGCGAGCGCATCACCGATCGCCATCGCCACCGTCGTGCTCGACGTCGGCACGATGTTGTGTGGGCCGACTTCGGCGTCAACCGATGCATCGAGTGCGACGTCACTCGTGCGGCCGAGGGTCGACTGCAGGTTGCCGACGATGGAGATGATCTGCGTCCCGCGGCGACGGAGGTGCGGCAACACGGCGAGCAACTCCTGCGTCTCACCGCTGTTGCTCAAGAGCAACACGACGTCGCCCTCGGCGACCACGCCAAGATCGCCATGGAGGGCATCCAGCGGGTTGAGATAGAGCGAGACGAGGCCGACGGAGCTGAGCGTGGCGGCGATCTTGCGGGCCACGATCCCCGACTTGCCGACACCACTCGTGACCACCTTCGACGTGCAACCCACGAGGATCGAGAGCGCCTTGTCGATGGACGCCGTGTCCAGGCGCTCAGCCGCGGTCGTGATCGCACGAGCCTCGTCGAGGAGCGCCTCGACGACGTCATGGCGGTGCGTGGTGTGCGGCGTGGTCATGTCGGGTTCCGAAGAGACGCGCCTCAGAATCGCGGCTGAGAAGCGATCTTGCGAGCCAAGTCTAGGTCTTCAGCCACGTTGACCTCGCCGAGTGGTTCGTCGACGACGATCGTGGAGACGGATATGCCATGTTCGATGAACCGGAGTTGTTCGAGCTTCTCCAGGTCCTCGAGCACCGACGAGGCAAACCCCCTCCACGCCGCAAGGGCATCCTGGCTGTAGGCATACAGACCGACGTGACCCCAGTACGTGGTGTGCTTCGTCCACTCGCTCGGCTGCGCGTCGCGCTGGAACGGAATCGGAGAGCGACTGAAGTAGATCGCATCGCCATTGCTGCGGCGTACGACCTTCACCGAATTCGGGCTCTGGATCGACTCGGGCTTCATCTGAAAGATCGGCGTCAACATCATCGGACGTGGGTTGCGCGTGACGAAGTCACCGATCACCGCATCGATCATCGCGGGATCGACGAACGGCTGGTCGCCCTGCACGTTGACGATCACGTCGTGGTCGAGCTGTTGTGCGGCGAGTGCGATCCGATCGGTTCCCGAGGTGCACGATGCCGGCGTCATCAGCGTCCGATAACCCCAGGTCGCCGCGATGTCACGCAGTTCTTCAGAGTCCGTGCACAAAAAGACGTCGTTCGCCCTCGTCGCCTTGCTGCATTGCTCGAGCACACGCTGGAGCATCGGTTTGCCGCCGATGTCGGCGAGCACCTTGCGTGGAAGCCTGGAGGATTCGAGACGCGCGGGAACGGCGATCGCACACCGCGACGTGGGGACCGAGTCGGTCAGAGGGACCCGCCCGCGACTGCCGGAATGATCGAGACGGTCGTTCCCGCGGCAACGGCGGTCTTGAGCCCGTCCATGTAGCGCACGTCGTCGTCGGCCACGAAGATGTTGACGAACTTGTGCAGGTTGCCGTCGCCGTCGAACAGTCGGTCACTGAAGCCGGGGTGGGCGGCGTTCAGGTTGGCGAGGACTTCTGCGAGGGTCGAACCCTCGACGCTGACGGTGGATGCTCCGCCGGACAACGGGCGCAAGGTGGTGGGGATTCGTACGGTGACGGCCATGTGCCCCACGCTATCTGTGCGTGGTGGCTTTCGAGTCCGCGGCGACGATGTCGTCGACGATGCGCGCGCTCAGCGCCACCATCGGCAATCCGCCACCGGGATGACTGGAGCCACCGACGAGATACAGACCGCGCACCGCACCACGATTGTTCGGCCGACGGAAGGCGGCGTTTCTTCCGTTCGACGAGGTCCCATAGATCGCGCCACCAGGTGCCCGATACCGCCTCTCGAAGTCGAGTGGCCCGATCGTCTCGATGAACAGTGCCCGATCGCGAAGGTCGGGCCCGACCGTCGCCAATCTCTCGACGACCCATCGTCCATAGTCCATTCCCGCATCGTCGAGCGACGCTCCGGCAGGAGCATTCACCAGGATGAACCAGTTCTCGTGGCCCGCAGGTGCCTGACTCGGGTCCGTGATCGACGACACGCAGGCATAGATCGTCGGATCGCTCGGCAACTCACCTCGTTCGATCTCTGCGAACTCGCGCTCGTAGTCGGCGGAGAACCACACGTTGTGGTGCACGACGTTCGGCGTCGACCCGCGCGCACCGACGAGGACGACGACGCCACTCGACGAGCGCCCGGCGGACTGCACGCGGCGCAATCGCTTCGGTTCGTCGAGCAAGTCGCGATACAGGTGTTCTGCATCGACGTTGGCGATGACGAGACGTGCGGACATGGTTTCCCCGCCGGCGATCTCGACCCCGGTGACTCGACCGCGTGTGGTGATCAGTCGCGTGACGTCACAGCTCGTGCGAATCTCGACCCCCATGCGCCGCGCGACGCGCTCGAGTGCGTCCCGCAACGCACCGAGACCACCCATCGGATACCACGCGCCGTGGTCGGCTTCGATCGACGCGATGCACGACAGCGTCGCCGGCGAGCGATACGGGGACGAGCCGCTGTAGGTCGCATAGCGACCGAGCCACTGCTGCAGGTTCGGGTTGGTGAAGTGATGACGGGCTGCGGTCGCGAGCGTCCTTCGCGCATCGATCGCACCGAGGTCTCCGATGCGCTTCATGCGTCGCAGCAGGCTGATGGGGCCACTCATCGGTCCGGCGAGGAAGGTTCGCTCGCTCACCTCCCAGATCGAACGCGAGTGCCTCAGGAACTGGAGATACTCCTCGCCCGAACCCGGGTGCATGCCATCCAGCGACGAGGCGGTGTCGATCGGGTTGTCGTAGAACGTCGCCGTCGTGTGGTTCTGCCAGAAGTAGCGGAACTGGGTCGACAAACGGCGCAGGTCGACCTCGGCATCGAGCGACGTCCCCGCACACCGCATCACCTCGTCGAACACCTGCGGCAACGTGAGGAGCGACGGACCGAGATCGAACGTGAAGCCGTCGCGCTCGTAGACGGCAAGCTTGCCGCCGACGACCGGCAGCCGCTCGAGGATGGTGACCGAGCGCCCGCGGGCCGCCAGACGAATCGCGACGCACAGCCCGCCGACTCCACCACCAACGACGATGACGCGCTCAGCGGACACGGTTCAACCGTCCCAGCGCGACAAGACCAAGCGAGCCCATCGTGGCGGCACCCCACAGCGCGACCCACGGTTCTCCAAAGAAGAACAGGAATCCCATCGTCTCCATCGCGGCCACGGCGACATACTGCACGACGGGTGTGCGCTGAGGAGCCTTCGGTGGCAACACGAGCTCAAAAATGACCATCATGACGGCACTCACGAGGAGCCAGCCCAGGTAGTTGGTGAGTGGAATCCCGAAGTAGTCACCACCATTCGGCCAGACCCAATACCCCTCCATCACCATGTGTGGATCGAGGAACACGTCCCACGCCGTCAGCGCGACTGCACCGACTCCGATGCGCACGACGGCCGGTGACGACGCCCCCGTGATCGACCTCGCCACCTCACGCGCGGGCAGCGCCATCGCAAACCACGCGAGCGCGACCGCGACGGGAACTCCTGCGACGTGCGGGTCGAGCAGGTCGGTGTAGTCATACGAACCGAACGGAAACCCGCTGCGCGAGCCGACGATCTCGACGGCAAGCCCGCACGCAACGACGAGACCAGCGGCACGATACGCACGATTCCCCCAGCCTGCCCGAGCGCTCAGGAACGAGATCAGGAAGAGTCCACAGACGACGACGTTGGCGAGCGTCACCCGCAACGTCGAACCAACCTCGGCAAGCGGCGTTGCGACCATCGCAACGGCGGTGACGAAGATTGCGATGCGCTTCATCGACGCAGGATGCTCGGCGCCATCAGCCTGAACACCATCACGGCTTTCTCCCACGTCGACACCGAGGCGCGACGGGCGAACACGTCGTAGTTCTGGGCCTCGATCTTGTCGAGGATGCGACCGTAGAGCACGCGTGCAGCCCCGATCGATCGGGCCGACCGTGGAGGCAAGAGTGCCAGTCCGGCGTCTGCCGAGCGGTAGAGCTCGCGACAGCGGGTGATCTCGAACTTCATCAAGTCGACGAACTCGGGCGTGCACTTCCTTGCCGTCAGATCGACGCCGAAACGTCGCACGTCCTCCTGCGGGATGTACACACGACCGCGATCGAGGTCCTCGTTCACGTCGCGAAGGAAGTTGGTGAGCTGGAATGCATTCCCGAGGTCGCGCGCCGGCTGGATTGCCGACGGATTCAGCGGCTCGAGGATCGGCAGCATCATCTCGCCGATCACGGCGGCCGAGCCGTCCATGTAACCGAGAAGGTCATCCCACGTCTCGTAGCGCTCGACCGTCAGGTCCATCGTCATGCTGCGCAGGAACCGCCTGAAACAGTCCGGGTCGATGGAGCATCGCGTCGCGGTGTCGACCACCGCCCGCAGCACCGGGTCGCGCGATTCACCAGCCGCAAGGTCACGAAAGAACCGATCTCCGAAGTCCTTCAGCGCCTTCTCCCGCTCTTCCACCGGCACCGGTCCGAGATCGTCGACGATGTCGTCGGCATACCGACAAAAGCCGTAGAGCGCATGCACGTGTCGACGCTTGTCGCGAGGCAACACCTTGGTCGACCAGTAGTACGTCGTGCCGTGACGCTTGTTGAACTCCTTGCACAACTCGTAACTTTCGTCCAGGGACAGCTCGCGCGTCGGCAGCAAGTGCGTGGTCGGGGTTGGCGCCTGACGCGTCATGTCCTGCTACCTCCGCGACGCGCTGTATTCATCGACGCGCTCTGCCGCGAGCTTGCCGGACACCAACACCATCGGCACGCCGACACCGGGCAACGTGGAGGATCCGACGAAGACGAGTCCGGGCACACGCTTGTCCACGTTGTTCGGCCTGAACGGACCGGTCTGCATGAAGGTGTGGGCGAGCGCGAACGGCGTTCCGCGCTCCATACCGAGTGCCTCCCAGTCCATCGGGTCATAGACGCGCTCGACGACGACGTCGGTCGGATAGCCGAGCCTGGCGACCGTCGACTTGATGTCGCCGACGATGCGCTCGCGTTCCTTGCTCCAGTCGATCTTGCCGTCGAGGTTCGGCGTCGGCTCGAGCACGTACAACGACGAGTGTCCGTCGGGCGCGAGACCTGGAGTGTCGAGCGAGTGCAACGTGACGAGCAGAGATGGATCCGGCATCCGCACCCCGTCTTCGATCAACGCCTTGAACGAGCCATCCCAGTCCTTGCCGAAGTGGATGTTGTGGTGCGCTGCGTTGCTCGGTGGCACACCCTTGACGCCCGCGACCCACAGCACGCAACTTGGGCTGTACTTGCCGTTGCGCGCGACGCGAGGAGCGTCGACGCCGCCGAGCAACGTGCGATAGGCGACGGGCAGGTCAGGGTTGCACACGACCACGTCCGCGTCGATGCGTTCACTCCCGGCGATCTCGACACCCGACACCGCGCCGTGGGAACCGGGGCGCCGCACGATGCGCGTGACCGGAGCGTTGAACCTGAACTGCACGCCAGCGGCCTCGAGTGCAGAATGCAGTCCCGTCGCCATCGCGTGCATTCCACCCTCGGGGAAGTACACGCCCTCGACGGAGTCCATGTACGTGATGACCGCATACAGCGACAACGCCTCGTATGGGGCGAGCCCTGCATACATCGCCTGGAAACTGAAGATTCGCTGCAGTCGCTCGTCCGAGAAGAAGCTTGCGACCTTCTTGTCGAGCTTGGAGAATCCTCCGAGGGACACCAACTTGAGCCCGGCTTTCCACGGCTTCAGGAGGTCGAACGGTGAGTTGAAGTTGGCGTCGATGAACGAGTCCATCTCGGCCCGATAGAGCTCCTCCAACCACGCACAGAACCGAATGAAGGCCTCGGCCTCCTTGCCGTTGGAGAATCGACGGATCTCTTCTGCCATCCGCTCCCTGCCGTGCAGCACGTGCAGTTCGCTGCCGTCGTCGTAGACCGCGCGATACATCGGATCGACCTTCTTGATCGTCACGTAGTCGGCCATGTTGGCTCCGGCTGCCTCGAACACGCGCTCGAGCAGGTTCGGCATCGTCAGCACCGTCGGTCCGTTGTCGAGTCGGAAGCCGGCGGATTCGATCATCCCCGCTCGCCCACCGGGAATCGGATCGCGCTCGACGACGGTGACCGAGTGACCCGCCTTGGCGAGGTACGCGGCGGCGGACAGTCCGCCGAGTCCTGCTCCGATGACGACGACGTTCATTACACCGTCCGCCACGACACGTAGTTGGCAAGGGCGACGAGTTCGCTGCGCGCCTCATCGGTGAGGTCGACGTCGTCGAGGGCTGCAATCGCCGAGTCGGTCAACGAGGTGATCTGCCCCTCGAGCTCGTCCAGCGCTCCGGTTGCGCGAATTGCGTCTTGCACTTCTTCCACTTGGGCATCCGTGAGGTGTGCTGATCCGACGAGGTCGAGTGTCGTGCGCTGCGCGGGAGTCGCGCGCGACACCGCGATCGCCATCAGCGGCGTCGGCTTGCCTTCGCGCAGGTCGTCACCGACCGGCTTGCCGGTGACGCTCGTTTCGCCGAACGCCCCGAGCACGTCGTCGCGCATCTGGAACGCGTCCCCGAGAGGAAGACCGTAACGCGAGAGTGCCGCAAGGTGGGCTTCCCCGCACGCGGGATTTGCGAGCAACGCCCCGAGGTGGAGCGGTCGCTCGATCGTGTACTTGCCGCTCTTGTACCGACAGATGCGCTCGGCCTTCTCACGGCGGCGTTCGCTCGTTGCCGAACCGACCATGTCGAGGTACTGACCGATGTTCAACTCGATGCGCAATTCGTTCCACAGCGCCCACACCTCTCGTGGCGCGCCATGCAGCAACACGTCGGAATAGACGAACGCGAGGTCGCCAACGAGGATCGCCACGCCCTCACCGAATCGACGACCCTCTCCTGCGAGCGACTGGGCCTCGTGTTGATCGATGTACACGGTGTGCGTCGTCGGCTCGCCACGTCGAGTCGTCGAGCCGTCCATCACGTCGTCGTGGAAGAGCGCGAACGCATGCAGCAACTCGAGGGCTCCACCCGCATCGATCACGCTCGCCGATGACTTGTCACCGCCGGATCCGACGAAACCCCAGTAACAGAATGCTGGCCGCAGGCGCTTGCCGCCGGCCAACACGAGCCTGCCGATCTCGCGGATCGGGGCGATCAGATCCGAGTCGAACGAGCCCCAGCGACGGGTCTCCTCGTCGAGCAGCTTGGCAAGACGGTCGTCGACCGCCTGGGCGATCGCAGTCAGCGAAGCGGGGGTCGAACGCACGCCGACAAGGCTACGCCGACTGGCTGGACCCCGACCTGTTGTGGGTCAACTATTCGTCCCCGAGTCCGCCGACGACCTCTTCGATGCGCAACTTGGCCGCGCCGATTCGCTCGCGACACAACTCGATGAGTGTGGCGGCACGCTGGACGTGCGTGGACAGTTGATCCACGTCGACGTCGTCACGTTCGAGCAACTCCAAGATCTCCTCGAGTTCGGCGACGGCTTCTGCGTAGCCCAAGTCTGCGACGTCCTTCTTCTTCGTGGCCATCAGCCCTCCTCGTGTCGTGTGGTGGTTCCCACCACGCTTGTGATCGTTCCATCTGCGAGATGCGTGACGACGTCGTCACCGGTCGACACGTTCGCGACGCTGCGCACGGTTCTGCCGTCCTTCGTCGTGATCGACCAACCGCGTGCCATCGTCGTCTTCGGATCGAGCAGGCGAACACGCTCGGCTACGGCGTCGATCTCACGTGCGGCATTGCGCACGACGTCCAGTGGTCTCCTGCGAATCCGCTCGCTCGCCACCGTCACCAAGTTCTCGCCCGCGCGCACGATCTCGAACACGCGATGACGGATCGAATGCGCCGAATCCACCAGTGCCTGTTCCGAACGCCGCAACATCTCCATTGCCTCGTCGGCGATGGAGTCCCACGCGCTCTCGGTGCGTTCGACGTAGGCCTGCACGACGTCGACGACGCCGGCGGCACACGCGGTCGGAGTCTTGAAGGCGCGATACGCAACCTCGTCGGCGACGCTCTTGTCGATCTCGTGTCCCACTCCGACGAATACCGGCTTGCGGCAACGACCGATTGCGGACGCCACCTCGAGCGTGTCGAAGGCGAGCAAGTCGGTGCGCGAACCACCACCGCGCACGACCATGACGAGGTCGATGTCGTCACGGGACGAATAGTGGTCAAGGGCCGTGACGATCGTCGACACCGCACCTTCTCCCTGGACGCGCACGTCGTGGACCGTGATCGAAAAGCCGATGCCGGAGTCGGTGAGCTCGTGCACCGTGTCGGCGTGCGCTGCGCTGCCGACGGAGGTGATGAGTGCGAGACGCAACGGCACGAGCGGCAGTTCCACCTGACGATTCGCGTCGTAGAGACCTTTCTCACGCAGCTGGCGAATCACCTCGTCGCGTTGCCCGGCGAGGTCCCCGAGGGTGTATCGGGGGTCGATGTTGCTCACCTTGAAGGAGAACTTGCCGTTCACGTCCCAGACGTCGGCGACACCAAAGAGGCGCACCTTGATGCCATCTCCGAGGGTGAGGCGATGACGATCGAGGAGCGGACGCAGTTTGGTGTGGACGCCGTCCCACATCGCGACGTTCAGCGTCGCCTTCTTCGTGCCGTCGCGCTCCACGACGTTGAAGTACAGGTGCTTGTTGCGGTCGTTGAACGACTCGATCTCTCCCTGCACCCACACGCCACGACCGAGGCCGCGCTTCAGGATTCCGTTCACGTACTTGACGAACTCGCTCACCGACATCGTCGGCTCGGTCGACTCACCCTCCGGGTCTTCGATGAACGGGTCGACGTCGAGATCCTGCATCAGGGGACAGGCTAGGTCAGGCCACCCACACGGATTTGCGCCGCATACGGGCCGTCGTTGCGCATCAGTTGCTCGTGTGTCCCCTGCTCGACGATGCGCCCCGCGTCCACGACGAGGATCACGTCCGCGTTGCGCACGGTGGAGAGCCGGTGGGCGATCACGAGCGAGGTGCGGTTCTCCATTGCTGCGTCCAATGCGGACTGCACGACCGCCTCGCTCTCGTTGTCGAGGTGGCTGGTCGCCTCGTCCAAGATCATCACCGCCGGGTTCTTGAGGAGCAACCGGGCAATCGCGAGGCGCTGCTTCTCGCCACCCGAGAGCCGGTAGCCGCGCTCGCCGACCACGGTGTCGTATCCGTCGGGCAACGACATCAAGACGTCGTGGATGTGGGCGGCACGACATGCGGCGTGCAGATCTTCCTCGGTCGCCGACGGACGCGCGTACAACAGGTTCGAGCGCACCGACTCGTGGAACATGTGCGGGTCCTGGGCGACGACGCCGATCGTGCGCTGGAGCGAATCGAGGGTCACGTCGCGCACGTCATGTCCGTCGATCGTCACCGCACCTGCCGTCACGTCATACAAGCGCGCGGTCAACATCGCCATCGTCGTCTTGCCCGACCCGCTCGTGCCGACGAGGGCCGCGGTCTGACCGGGTTCGATCACGAACGACACGTCCTGCAACACGTCGACCGCCGCATCGGGCGCGGCGTGCGACTGGGCGGACTCGAGTGAGGCGATCGAGACGTCCTTGCCCCGGGGATACCGGAACGTCACGTTGCGGAACTCGACGCGACCCTTCGGCGATGCCAACTCGATCGCGCCCGGGCGTTCGGTGATTGCAACCGGCGCATCGAGCACCTCGAAGACGCGCTCGAAGCTGACGAGTGCGGTGAGGATCTCGAGACGCGCATTCGTCAGACCCGTCAGTGGCTGGTAGATGCGCTGCACGAACGCCGCCATCGCCACGAGCGTGCCGACGGAGATTCCACCATCGACGACCATGAAGGCGCCGACGCCGTAGATCGCCACGGCACCGAGAGCGCCGACGAGACCGAGGGCGACGAAGAACACCCGTCCGTACATCGCCGACTTCACGCCGATGTCACGCACGCGCACCGCTCGCGACGAGAACGCTCCGACCTCCTCGGTTCCCCGACCGAACAACTTGACGAGGAGTGCTCCCGCGACGTTGAAGCGCTCGGTCATCTGCGTGTTCATCTCGGCGTTCAGGCCCATCTGCTCGCGGGAGATGTCCTGCAGTCGCACACCGATGCGACGGGCCGGGACGATGAACGCGGGCAGCACGATCAGCGACAACACCGTGAGTCGCCACTCGAGGGCGATCATTGCCACGAGCGTCGTCGCGAGCACGACCACGTTCGACACCACGCTGCCGAGCGTCCCGGTCACGGCGGTCTGGGCACCGACGACGTCGTTGTTCAGGCGGCTGATCAGCGAACCGGTCTGCGTGCGGGTGAAGAACGCGATCGGCATGCTCTGCACCTTGGCAAAGAGCGCCACGCGCAAGTCGTAGATCAGACCCTCACCGATCAGCGACGACAGCCAACGCTGCACGATCTGCAGCCCGGCCTCGGCCAGCGCGAGCACGACGAGCACGATCGTCAGCACGACGATGGCTCGACGATCGGCGTTCGGAATCGACACGTCGACGATCCGGCGAAACAGCAGTGGTGGGGCGAGTGCCACAAGTGCCGCAACGAGGATCGAGGCGAGGAAGAACGAGATCCGCGTGCGATACGGGCCAGCAAAGCGGGCGACCCTACGCAACGACGATCCGCGGATCGACGCACCCTTCACCGCGCTCTCATCACCTGGAATGAGGTGGTGGGGACCCATGCGCATGCCGTCAGGCTACGAGCGCCGTTCAGCGCCCGTGCCACTCGTAGGCTGGACTGATGCGATTCGTCGTGCGCCGACTCCTCGCCGGCCTCGCACTCGGTGGCCTCCTTGCCGCCTGCTCCTCGGGTGATGCCACGACTTCATCCAGCGAGTCCACGACGCAGTCCACATCGTCCTCGTTCGTCCCGTCCACGCTCGAGTGGGATGCCTGCGACGGCGCAGAGCCCGAGTCGGCGGTCGTCTGCGCGACCCTCGACGTGCCATACGACTACGACGACCCGTCCAAGGGATCCTTCACCTTGTTCGTGAAGAAGCGCCCCGCCGACGATCCTTCAACCCGCGTCGGTTCGCTCCTCGTAAACCCCGGTGGCCCGGGCTTCGGCGGAAGCTCCCTGGCCGACGACGCCTACTACTACTTCTCTAGCGACCTTCTCAAGAGTTTCGACGTCATTGCATGGGACCCGCGTGGGACCGGTCAGTCCACCCCGGCCGTCGATTGCGTCGACACCTACGACGAATACTTCGGCATCGACTCCCCTCCCGACAATGACGAAGAGATCCAGGCCCTGATCGACGCGTCGCAACGCTTCAACGACGAGTGCCTGGCGCGCTCGGGCGAGATCCTCCCGTACATCTCGACTGCGGCGAGCGCCCGCGACATGAACAGCCTGCGCATCGCACTCGGCGAAGAACAGATCACCTACCTCGGGTTCTCCTACGGATCCGAACTCGGGGCGACGTGGGCGACGCTGTTTCCCGACACGGTGCGCGCCGCGGTGTTGGACGGCGCAGTGGACCCCGACGCGGACTCGAAGGACGAAGGCAAGAGCCAGGCGAAGGGATTCGAACAGCAGCTGACCGCATTCCTCGCCCAGTGCAGCTCACGGGTGTCGTGCAAGTTCCACAACAAGGGTAACGCCGAGGGTGCATTCGACAAGCTTCTCGCCGACCTCGATGCGTCGCCGCTCGTCGTGACTGCGAATCGCACTCCGGTCACCCAGGGCGTCGCCTACACCGCGATCGCCCAAGCGATGTACTCCGACTTCTACTGGCCACAACTGGAGGCCGCACTCGATGCCGCCCAAGACGGCGACGGTTCGGGTCTGCTCGCGCTCTACGACCAGTACTACCAACGCAAGGACGACGGCACGTACGGCAACGAGCTCGAAGCGTTCCTCTCAATCTCCTGTCTCGATGATCCCGGCTCGACGACCATCGAGGAAGTCAACTCCGCCGTCGACGAATTCGTCGCCATCGCTCCACGCCTCGGTGCGAACTTCGCCTACGGATACGCATGCGCGCTGTGGCCCATCGACCAGGCGCCTCGCGTCGAAATCACGGGCAAGGGTGCAGGTCCGATCGTCGTCGTCGGCACCACCGGAGACGCAGCGACACCGCTCGAGTCCACGCGGCGGATGGCAAAGAAGTTGGAACAGGGAATCCTGATCGTCGTCACCGCGAACCAACACACCGGGTATGGGGCAAATGAGTGCGTGACGACCGCCGTCGACCAGTACCTCATCGATCTCGTCGTACCGGCCAACGAATTGACCTGCAAGAACTGAACCTGGTGCCTCGGTAGAATTGAGCCAGTGACTTCTGCCCAGAAGGTGACCCTGGTTGACTGCACGCTGCGCGACGGCGGGTACTACAACGATTGGGACTATTCAGCCGACGTGATTCGTCGCTACGTGGACGCGATGGAACGCGCCCGAGTCGACGTGATCGAGATGGGCTTTCGCCGCTTCGGGGCCGACCGCTACCTCGGACCGACGGCCTTCACCACGGACGAGTTCCTCTCCGGACTGAACATCGCCCCCGAGCGCACCGTGGCCGTGATGATGAACGCCAAGGACATCGTCTCGGCCGCCGACCCCGTCGCAGCCGTCCGTCAGGTGTTCGCCAAGAAGGCCAACAGTCGCGTCGACATGGTGCGCTTCGCGGCGCTCTACAAAGAGGTCGCACCGCTCGCTCCGGCGATCGACGAACTGCACCGCCTCGGCTATCGCGTCGCGTTGAACATGATGCAGGTGAGCGATCGCACCCCGGCAGAGATCGTCGACTTCGGTCGGCGATGCAAGGAGATGGGCGTCGAAGTCGCCTACATCGCAGACTCCTTCGGCGGACTTCGTCCGAGTGACCTCCCGCCGATCATCCACTCGCTGCTCGATGGCTTCGAAGGCCCCGTCGGCTGTCACCTCCACGACAACATGACGTATGCCCTGGCGAGCACGCTCGCTGCGATCGACGCCGGAGCCACCTGGGCGGACGCCACCGTGCTCGGCATGGGTCGCGGTCCCGGCAACGTGCGCACCGAATACCTCGCACCGGAGCTCGTGCGCCTCGGTCGCAGCTCGATCGACGTGTCACAGCTCGTCAACCTGGTCGCCCGCGACTTCACCGACATGCAGCGCACATACGAGTGGGGCTCCAACCTCTACTACTTCCTGTCCGCAAACTACGGCATCCACCCGACGTACGTGATGGAGCTGACGAAGGACGGTCGATACCCGCCGAGCCAGATCGTCGACACCCTCGAGCACTTGAACGAGCACGGTGGCGCGCAGTTCGACCGCAACCGACTGGTCGGCATCACCGCCGGACGTACCGTGTCGTACGCCGGCTCGACCGACGTGAGCGGATGGTGTGCGAATCGCGACGTCCTCATCGTCGGCCCTGGCGCAGAGGCACGCGCGAAGAAGACCGAGATCGAACAGTTCGTCAAGCAGCACAACGTGCTCGCGATCGGACTCGGCGCGTTCTCCGCGATCGATCCTGCACTCATCTCGGCTGTTGCCGTCTGCCACCCCGAGCGCGCGGTGCTCGAGGCGTCCGGTCTCGCCTCCCTCACCTGTCCGGTCTATGCACCGGGTGCCATGCTCGCCGAGCACAACATCTCGGTGCGCACGTTGAACGACGTCGGCGTCGTCACCGGCACGGGGGCCTTCGGCGGAACCTCGACGACGCTCGAGATCCCGCGCCTGTTGTCCGCCGCCTACGCCCTCGCACTCGCCGCGGCCGGCGGGGCGAAGCGCATCTTCGTCGCCGGCTTCGACGGCTTCGCCGACGACGACCACCGCTTCGCCGAGATGAACGACGTGTTCCACGCGTTCTCCTCGTCACCCTCGCATCCGCCGGTCGTCGCCCTCACGAGGACGCGCTACGACATCGAGCGCTCGTCGCTCTTTGCCCCGCTCTGAGGTGAGAAGCCGATGACAGGGACTCGACCGTTCCTCGTCGTCATCCCGGCGAGGTATGCCTCCACGAGATTCCCCGGCAAGGCACTCGCCGACCTCGGCGGCAAACCCGTCATCGCCCACTGCATCGCCCAATGCACCAAGGCCGTGTCGCTGGACGACGTCGTGGTCGCCACCGACGACTCCCGCATCGCCGATGCATGCACGCCACTTGGCGTACGCGTGGCGATGACCTCGAGCGACTGTCTCACCGGCACCGACCGCGTGGCGGAGGTCGCACGGTCGATCTCGGCTCGCTGGTACGTGAACGTGCAGGGTGACGAGCCGTTCCTCGAGCCGCGTGCGCTGACGGCGATGGTCGAGGCGTGTGCGGCGGCGAACGACGACGTCTCGGTCATCAACTCGTACGCCCCGATCACCTCGGACGAGGAGTTTCGCAGCGTGACGGTGCCCAAGGTCGTCTGCGACGCCACGGGCTATCTCCTCTATGCCTCCCGTGCGGCGATCCCGACGACGAAGAAACTCGAGTTCGTCAACGCCAACCGCCAGATCGGAATGTATGCATTCCGCGCGGATGCGCTTGCCTCGTTCGCCGCATCCACCGCAAAGACTCCGCTCGAGCAGCTCGAGGACATCGAGGTTCTGCGGTTCCTCGAGATGGGTTACCGGGTGCGAATGATCGAGGTGCCAAGCGGCGGCATCGCCATCGACACCCCAGAAGACCTGGAGAAGGCCAAGGCCTCGCTGCGCTAACGCAGCGACGACACGAAGCGCTGTAGTCCGTCGCCGAGGGTGACGAAGTCGCGCTTGCCGAGCACGGTCGTAAGGCGCGAGTTGTCGCAGTAGATCCCCGTCTGGTCGCCTGGCGTCGGGTCACTCTGCTCGATCGTCACGCCGGGCATCGCCGCCACGATCATGTCCAGCACGTCGCGCACCGTCGTGCGCACTCCCGTACCGAGGTTGACGACCTGTGCCCCCTCGAGGGTCGCACGAGACGCCAACTCCCATGCGTCCACGACGTCGTCGACGTAGACGAAATCGCGGAAGCGATCGAACGAGCCCTTGACCACGATGTGGTTGTTGGCAAGCGCCTGGGCGACGTAAATGCTGATCATTCCCTGACGCAGGTTCGACATGTCCTGACCCGGGCCATAGACGTTGAACATGCGAAACGAAAGCGACGGCGTGCGCTTGGCGAACACCTTGAGGTAGTTCTCGGCCGCGAGCTTGCCAACTCCATAACACGACAGCGGTCGCGCGACGTGGTCCTCGGCGATGGGCCCGTCCGGCACGTCGCCGTACACCGACATCGAACTTGCATAGACGACCTTGGACGCATTCGCCCGCGTGACGTAGTCCACGAGGCGGAGCGTCGACACGGTGTTCTTTTCGAGGTCCGCGACGGGGTCGTCGAAGCTGATCTCGCCCGAGCTCTGTCCCGCGAGGTGCAGGACGTGGTCGATCTCCTTGGGCAATGCGTCGTACGTCGCGGTCTTGCTCAGGTCCCCCTCGACGAAGTCGATCTCGCGCGGGATGTTGGAGCGATGCCCCATCGAGAGGTCGTCCACCCCGACCACCTTTTGCCCATTGGCGACCAAGCGGCGTGCGACGTGCGAGCCGATGAAGCCCGCGACGCCGGTGACGAGAATGGGACGCACGAAAGAAGCGTAATTGCTAGGCGAGGCTCACGAGATCGAGCCACTCAGCACTGAAGTAGTCGACCTGACCATCCGGCATGAGCAAGACCTTGGTCGGAGCCAACTGCTCCACGAATTCGGTGTCGTGGCTCACGAGCACGATCGCCCCCTGCCACTTGGCGAGCGCATCAGCCACCGCTTCGCGACTCGAGGGGTCGAGGTTGTTCGTCGGCTCGTCCAAGAGCAGCAGGTTGTTGCGTCCGACCATCAGCATTGCCAGTGCGAGCTTCGTCTTTTCCCCTCCCGACAGCGTCCGGGATTCCTGGAAGACCTTGGATCCCGACAGTCCGAACATCCCGAGCATTCCGCGCAACTGGGTCTCGGTGAGCCCGAGCGACACCGGAGCCATGCGTCGCATGTGGTCGATGAGGGACGCGTCCGGGTCGAGGTTGTCGTGTTCCTGTGCGTAGTACCCGGTGTTCACCTGGTAACCGAACTCGACCTCACCGGAATCGGCCACGATCTCGCCGGCAAGGATGCGCAGAAGCGTCGTCTTGCCCGCACCGTTCAACCCGAGCACCAACAACCGCTCTCCACGACCGAGGTCGAACGACACGTCGTCAAAGATCGCCGGGCCACTGAAGGTCTTCGACAATCCGCGGGTCGTGAGCACCGTCGCGCCCGCGTGTGGCGGGTCAGGGAACCGCACGGTGAGCACACGGTCACCTTCGGACACCTCGACGCGCGTCTCTTCGAGTCGAGCGATGCGCTTTTCGATGCTGTGCGCCATCGCCGCCTTCGTCGCCTTGGCGCCGAACCGATCGACGACGGTCTGCAGGCGGGCGATCTCCTTGGACTGCAGTGCCGCCTTCTTCGCGAGTCGCGCCTCGTCTGCCGCGCGCGCCGTCTTGTACTGGCTGTAGGTGCCTCGATACTCGACGATGCGACCGATCGAGTCCTCCATCGGCCGGTCGAGGTGCAGCACGCGCGTGATCGCCTCGTCCAACAGCTCGAGGTCGTGGCTGATGACGAGCAATCCGCCGCGGTAATTGCGCAGGAACTCGAGCAACCACGTCTTTGCGTCCACGTCGAGGTGGTTGGTCGGCTCGTCGAGGAGCAGCGTGTCGCTCCCGGCAAAGAGGATCCGTGCGAGCTCCACGCGACGCCGCTCACCGCCGGACAATACGTGTAAGGGAAGCGCCAGTCGATCGGCTTTCAGTCCGAGGCCGGCCGCAATCGCGCGGGCCTCACTTTCCGCCGCATAACCGCCCTTCATCGCGAATTCATCCTCTGCCTTGGAGAACTTGGCGATGTTGGCCGCCGTCGAGGACTCCTCCATCTGGATGCGCAACTTTTCGATCCTCGTCAACTGCTCGTCGATTTGGCGACCTGACAACACGTGCGAGATCGCACTCAATGTCTCACGTGAGCCAGGGATCTTCGGGTCCTGCGGGAGATAGCCGAAGTCGCCCTTGCGCACGATCGAACCCGACGTTGGCTCTTCTGCCCCACCCAGCACCTTGAACAAGCTGGTCTTGCCGGCTCCGTTGCGTCCGACGATGCCGATCTTGTCGCGTGCGGCGACGACGAAGGATGCATCGTCGACGACGGTCTTGCCTCCGACTTCGACGGTGAGACCTTGGACCTGCAGCACGACTACAGGCTGTCAGGTGCGACACGCAACGACAACGCACCCGAGTGATCACTGGAGGCCACAAGTAATGTCGAGGTGTGTCGGTGATCGAGCGAGTGCGACGAATCGAGCGGATCGGTGCTGGCATAACGCTCATGTCTGGTCTCGTCGTCATCGTCGCCAACTGGTCGGGAGTGAGTTGGAGTTGGGATTCGACCGACTACGTCGCCGCAGGTCGCAGCATGGCCAAGTTCAAGGGCTCCCTCGACGTCTCCGGGGCGCCCATGACCGTGCGACCGCCGGGGTATCCGGCCCTGATCGCAGTCGGCGAGATCGTCGGTGCCCCGACCAACGCCACGTTGCTCGTCATCAATGTCGTCTCGACGATGATCGCGACGGCATGCCTCTATTTCGTATTGAAAAAATGTGCGTCAACACCGACGGCGGTGATCGGGTCCGTCTTTCTTGCCCTCACCCCGACCATGGTCTGGCAGACCTCAATGGCGTGGAGCGAACCGCCGTACGTCGCGGCACTGATGGTCACCCTCGT
>CAYSRZ010000009.1:0-17308 GCA_964433615.1 uncultured Acidimicrobium sp.
CGTCGAGGAATCCGATGAACCCGAGGACGAACACGGTCAGCCAGATGATCGCCGCCTGGTCGGAAAACGGCAGGCCGTCGCGCAGGTGCGCCACCGTCCAACCGATGAAACCCGACACGAGGATCGCGATGCCGCCCATCGTCGGGGTCCCCTGCTTGGCCATCTGATGCACGGGACCGTGGTCCTCTGCGCCGAGGATCGGCTGGCCCTTGCCGAGGCGACGGAAGTACGCGATCAACGAGCGCGTGCCGGCGAGCGAAATGAACATCGCAACCGCACCTGCGATCAGTACCGCGATCATGCGCCAGCACCCACGACTTGGCGTGCGACGAGCACGTCGTCGAACTCGACCACCGTCTCGCCAATCGTCTGGGTCGACTCGTGACCCTTGCCTGCGATCACGACCGCATCTCCCGGGCGTGCGAGCCGAACGGCGAGTTCGATCGCCTCGCGCCGATCGAGGACCACCCGAACCTCGTCGCTCGCGGGCCCCACCCCACGCAACACGTCGTCGATGATCGCCTGCGGGGATTCGCTGCGCGGGTTGTCCGACGTGACGACGACGACGTCGGCACTCTGGCGAGCGCTGCGGCCCATCAGCGGACGCTTGTCTCGGTCACGATCTCCACCGCAACCAAAGACCACGATCACGCGCGCTTCGGGGCGCATCACCTCACGCACGCCGTCGAGCAGTCGCTCGATCGCCTCTGGCGTGTGCGCATAGTCCACGATCACGTTGATGCCTCGTTCGTTTTCCACCGTCTGGAACCGTCCGGGCACTCCATGTGCGCGGGTCAGTCCTTCGGCGACGACGCGCTCCTCGACGCCGAGGGCGACGGCCGCACTGGCAGCGGCGAGTGAGTTCATCACGTTGACGCGGCCACCGATCGACACCGACACCGCATTCGAACGCCAACGATACGAGTGGTGCTCCAGGTCGACCACGACGTCGGAGACGTCGGAGAATCCGAACGAATGCATCTCGATCGGTGCCGTGTCGAGGAGCAACTTACCGTGCACGTCGTCACGATTGACCACTCCCCTCGCGCACAACTCGGGCGAGAACAGCCTGGCCTTGGCGGCGAAGTACTGCTCCTCGGTGCCGTGGAAGTCGAGGTGGTCGCGACCGAGGTTGGTGAAGACCCCGACGGCAAAACTCGTGCCGACGACTCGGTCGAGGGCGAGCGCGTGGGAACTCACCTCCATCACGACCGCATCGCAACCACTCGACAACGACTGGGAGAACTGTTCCTGCAGCACGGGTGACTCGGGCGTGGTACGCACGCCGCTCAGGGTGCCGTAGACGTCGGTCTTCCAGCCGGCGTGGCGCAGGATCTCTGCGATGAGGTGCGCGGTCGTCGTCTTGCCGTTTGTTCCGGTGACGCCCACGACGCGCATCGACGCACTCGGGCGACCAAAGACCGCAGCGGCAATGACACCCATCGCGGTGCGCGAGTTGACGACGACGATCTGCGGCACGTCGATGTCGAGCTGACGCTCAACGAGGAGAGCGCCGGCACCGCGAGAGACCGCATCGGCGGCGAATCGGTGTCCGTCGTGACGGGCGCCGATGATGCAACAAAAGATTCCTCCCGAGCGCACCGAGCGTGAGTCGCATCCGACGCTCGTCACCATCGTCGACGGGTCGCCGACCACTCGAGCGCCCGCGACGAGAGCAGCGAGAGCGTCGAGACGACTCGGTGCGGGAATCGGTGCCATCAGTGACCTGGTCCCAACTCTGCAGGTCGCTGCTTCGGGCAACCATGGTCGGTGGCCGCGGGGCGAACGTCGTACTCGGTGATCAGCGCGTGTGCGATGTTGGCGAACACCGGAGCAGCCGCCGTTCCGCCGAAGCGATCGCGCGAGGACGGGTCCGGATCTTCGACCGACACGAGCACGGTGAAGCGCGGCTCGTACGCCGGGAGGAACCCGACGAACGACGCTCGATACTCGCGACCTCCGAGTGCGGTTTCATAACCGCCACTCTCCTGGGTCTTGTAGGCGGTGCCGGTCTTGCCCGCAACTGTCATGCCGGGAACCTGGGCGAGCTTGGCGGTACCGAAGCAGACGACGTCGCTCATCAGACTGCGCATCGTCGCGGACGTTTCGGGGCTGAGCACCGTGCGGCTCGATCCTTGCGGAAAATCGCGCTGGACGCCGTCGGGCGACACGCTCGACGACACGAGGCGCGGCGAGACGTACACACCGTTGTTGGCGACGGCGTTCACCGCGGCGACGAGCTGGAGGTGCGTGGCGGCAAAGCCGTAGCCGTAGGACTTCGTGTACTTCTCGCTCCCTCGCCACTTCTTGTACGAGGTCAAGATGCCCGATGCCTCGCCCGGGAATCCGACCCCGGTCGGCTCGCCGAAGCCGAACGCTCTCCAGTAGTTGAACTGCGTCTCCGTCGAATAGGTCTGGGCGATCTGCACGGTTCCGATGTTCGAGGAGTCGACGAGGATCTTGCGCACGGACATGTCCTCGACGGGATGCGGGTAGGCGTCCTTGATCGTGTAGCGCCACTCCGTGGACTCCGGATTGAACGTGAAGGTCGGAGTCACCTTGAACACCGACGTCGTCTCGACGGTCTTTTGGTCGAGTGCTGCGGCGATGCTGAACACCTTGGCCACCGAGCCCGGCTCGTAGGCCTCGACGGCGGCGAAGTTGCCGGAGTCCGCAGAGTAGGTGCCGTCCTCGTTGCGCTTGATCGTCGACATCGCAAGGATGTCGCCAGTCGCGGTCTCCATCACGATCGCCGTGCCGCTCAGTGCACTCAGGCGTTCGATCTGTTGTGCGAGCAATCCGTCGACCTGGAACTGGATGTTGCGGTCGAGCGTGGTGATGAGGTTGCTCCCGGCGATCGCCGGAATGCTGTTGGTGTCGGTATTGGCGATCGACTTGTTCGAGCTCGTCACTTCGCGGATGCTGCGCCCGGGCACGCCTGCGAGGAGTTCGTCGTACTGCAACTCAAGACCAGCGGTCCCCTTCTGGTCCGGATCGGTGCGTCCGACGACGGCACGCAGGTAGTCACTCGTGAGTGCACGCGACGTGTTGGGCTTCGAGTACACGCCGGCAAGACCGAGCGCCATGACCGCATCCGAGGTCTCGAGGTTCGCATGGATCTGTAGCGGAACGTACTGGTCGGTCTTGTCCTGCAGTTGCGCGGCGAGTGCGACCTCTTGTTCCGGGGTGAGATTCAACACTCCCGCGAGCGAACGGGCAACGCCGACGGGATCGGCGACGAAGGTCGGATCGGCGTACAACTCCCGCGTCGGCACCGGGAGGGCGAGTTCGTTGCCGTGACGATCGAGGATCGACCCGCGCTCGGCGTCGATCACGCTGATTCGCGTGCGCTGGGCGATGGATGCCTCGCGGTAGCCACTCGAGCCGATCGTCTGGAGCCAGGCGACGCGCACGAACAACACTCCGAGGAGCGCCATCACGACGAAGAACATCATGAACAACCGGTACCGGATGTTTCCGCCCTGGAGGTTGGTCGTCATCGACTCCGTCGCGCGACGCGCACGGTCGCGCAGGATCTCACCGGCGGTCGGCGCCTGGGGACGGCCGCGGCGAGGACGAACGACGGAGCTCATCGGTCAGCCACCCGCCTGCGTGTCGGGATCGACCTGCGTCGGCGCAGGGTCGGCGATCGCCGGGTCCATCTTGCCGATCGCCGCGGCGACGGCGGCGACCGCATCCTCGGGAACCTCGACGAAGCGCGAGCCGAGTCCTGGTGCCATTCCGAGCGAACGAGCCTGCTCACGCAGGAAGTCCGGTGCGAGCAGTTCCATGCGCTGCTGGCGCAGCTGGTCGCTGTAGGCGCGAGCAAGTCGCAGCTCGCCCGAGATCCGGTCGATCGTCAACTGCTGTTGGGCGATGTAGGCCTGGAAACCGATCACCGACGACACGGTCACGAAGAGCGCGACGACGATCGCGGCAAAGTACGACAGTCGACGCTTGGTGGCTCCGGCGATGAGTTCGAGATGGCGTTCAGGGGGTGCAGACTGACCTCTGCGTGGCTCGCGCCACTGCATCCCTGGCTGGTCAACCGCTAACGCCATCTCAGCAACCCACCTTCTCGATCACCCGCAGGCGCGCCGAGGACGCCCGTGGGTTTCGATCCATTTCCTCGCGCGACGGACGCTCCGCCACGCGAACCTTGCGGAACGAACTACGTACCGACTCCGGGTGCACGTACGGCGAGGCGACGACCTCGCCCTCGGCACGCTGCGCGTCACGCATCACGTGCTTGACGATGCGGTCCTCCCCCGAGTGGTAACTCAACACCGCGACGCGTCCGCCGACTGCCGTCGCATCGAGTGCGGCGGTGAGCGCGGTCGGCAACACGTCGAGCTCGGCGTTCACCTCGATGCGCAGCGCCTGGAAGGTGCGCTTGGCGGGGTGCCCACCGGTGCGGCGCGCGGGGGCCGGAATGGCGTCGGCGACGACGGTGGCGAGTTGTGCGGTCGTGGCGATCGGTCGCGCCGCGACGATCGCCTTGGCGATGCGGTGCGCGAAACGCTCGTCGGAATTGCGGCGAATCACGTCGGTCAGGCGATCGACGTCGTAGCCGTTCACGACGTCGTGTGCGCTGAGCGCCTGGTCGGCATCCATGCGCATGTCGAGCGGACCGTCGTTGCGATAGGAAAATCCGCGTTCGGCGAGGTCGAACTGCGGCGACGACACGCCGAGGTCGAACAAGGCCCCCGAGATCTCCTCGATGCCGGCGTGTTCGAGCTCGGTTGCGAGTGCGTCGAAGCGTGCCTTGCGCACGCTGAATCGTGCGGCGAGGTCGGCGTCGTCGGCGCGCAACGCATTCGCGTGGTCGATGGCACGCTGGTCCTGGTCGATGCCGAGCACGCGCAGGTGGCGATGTGCGCGCAGGATGGCGACCGCATGACCACTTCCGCCGAGCGTGGCGTCCACGACGCAACCCCCGGGGACGCCTGCGAACACGTCGACGATCTCGCGCAACATCACGGGTTCGTGCCCGTATCCGGTGGTGAAGTCGGTGGTCGGTGTCATGGCGCTCGTCGCTGCACGGGATCCGGTCGTGCCACCTCGGCTGTCGAACTTCTGCAGCCCCTCAGCCAGCGATTGCCGCCGGGATGTCTCCCCGGATCGGCGAGATGGAAGCGGGCGGAGTTGGGGCTGTCCACCTTGCTGGCTGAGAGACTGCAGAAGCGCGACGCGTCGAACGTGACGGTCACGGTCGTTTCGTGGTGGCGATACCCCCTTCGACCTACTCGCCCGTTCCGGCGATTTGTGAGATTCCGGTGTCGCTGATGCGCTGGTGGCGCGTGGGCTCCCAGATTTCGGCGCGATCGAAGGATCCGCTCACGACGACGCGCGAGCCGACGGTGAGGCCCGCGTACTCGCGGAGCTTTTCGTCGATGTTGATGCGACCCTGGGCGTCGACCGTGACCTCGAAGGTGTTGCTGGCGAGTGCACGTTGTTGGTTGCGGTCGAGCTCACCCGAGCGGACCTTGGTGACGGTGTCGCGGGCCACTTCCTCGAAGGCCTCAGCGGTCAAGATGTCGATGCACTTGTCGCGACCGATCGAGAGGTAGCACCGGGGCTCCAGGCGAGGACGGAAGGCGGCGGGCAACGCCATGCGACCCTTTGGGTCGAGTTGCCGCTCATGCACCCCTACGAACACATTGCCTCCGCTGCCCTGTGCAAACCCTTGTGGGGCTTGCATTCCCCGTACTTGCTGCCGTTGATCGGGCTCCGCACCCGGGTTCAACGGTGCTTACACTATCCCCACTTTCCCCCACTTACAAGCATTCTTTCCCCATTTTTCCCCACCACCGACGCGCGCGGGGACGCCACCTGGGACGCGTTGGCACACTGGCGTGGTCGGGCCGAGCGGCCCGGGGATCAGTCGAGTTCGCTGATCAGTTCGAACAGATGCGACGCAAGGATGCGCGGCGAAACGGGCACGATCCCGACCATCTGGTCGAGCCGGGCGACGTCTATGTCGCCACGCACGAGCTCGGCAAGGAGCCGTCCGTCCCACGCGCAATAGGCGGTGCACTGGAAGCGCGCGAGATGCTTGGTGCGCCGCTGGCTGATGCCGACGTACTTGGCGATCTGGCCCTCGGTCGAGCGTGCGATCACTTCACCCGGTCCCTGACCCGCAAAACAGACGAGTTCGCCGAGGTCGTCTGCAACGAGCGACCCGGTCGCCACCGTGGTGTCGAGAATGCCGACCTCGGCGAGCACACGTTGCCACAGCCCACCGAGCCAGGACATGGACGCCTGCACGTCGTTCGACCACAGCGGGTCACCCGCGGGAATCACGACGTCGATCCACACGTGTTCACCGGGCACGAGCAACATGAGCCCCCCGCCGCTTCGACGTGTGCACACCTCTATTCCCCGTTGCGTGCACGCCTCGACGTCGACGACATCCGCCGTCTGTCGCGATCCGAGGACGAGGGCCGGGTGGGTCACCTCGACGTCCCACACGCCCCGTTCGGCGGGCAGGTCGAGGTGGTGGTGCTCCTCGGCGCTGCGCGCGACTTCGTGGAACCGCCAGTGGCGACTAAGAGGCTTCGGCAAGGTATTGCTTCCAGGCGTCGGGAACCCTGCCGACCGACACCGTGATCCAGGCGAGCTCGCGCGGAGCGAGCGGCTGGGAGGCAAGGCGCATGCCCGCCTCCTCGGGAGTGCGGTCGCGCTTGCGCAGGTTGCACGGCCGGCACGCGGCGGTGACGTTTTCCCAGACGTGCATCCCGCCACGAGAACGCGGCATGACGTGGTCGATCGAGTCGGCCACCCCACCGCAGTATTGACAGCGGTGGTCGTCGCGAGCGAACACCGCGCGTCGCGACAGTGCGGTGCGCCGATGGTACGGGACCTTGACCATGTAGCGCAGGCGAATGACGAGCGGGCCGGGAATGGCGAAACTCGAACTGCGCACCTCTGTGCCGTCGTCCTCGACGATCTCGGCCTTGTCGGCGAGCACGAGGCACACGGCGCGACGCGCGGACACGACGCTCAGCGGCTCGTAGGTGGCGTTGAGGACGAGCGCGCTGCGCATGGTTCAGACCCGTCGTTTCCGACGGTGGCGCTCGGCGGTACTGTGCCAGTCACGCGACCACTCGAGGTAGTCGATGACGTCGGCGACGTCCGGTGATCGTTGCGTGTCCCCGTATTGGGTGAGCACGCGGAACTCGAGGTATTCCCTGGCCGGCAACGGCAGGAACGGCCAACGCGCATACCAACCATTCGGCACCAGTCGACGGGCCTGCGACAGACCCGCGCGCCACAGCGACGGACGCACTGCGAGCGCCGCGATCGTTCGTGCGGTCAGTCGCAGGGTGTTCATGGGTCCTAGTTTGGCTTGGGTTCTTTTGGCAGTCCAAGCACCATCTCGCCGATGATGTTCTTTTGGATCTGCGACGACCCTGCATAGATCGTGCCCGCGCGGGCGTTGAGGAAGGTCATCGCCCAGCTCATCGAATCGTTCGGTGCGCCGGCGTCGTCGGTCTGGAACGCACTCGACGGCTTGCGGCCACTCGGCACGAGTGCATCCAACCCCAAGATGTCGACGCCGAGCTCGGTGACGACCTTGTGGTACTCGCTCCAATACAACTTGAAGATCGCTCCATCCGGACCGGGATGGTGCCCCTTCAGGAACTGGGTCAACGTGCGCATGCCGATGAAGCGCATCACTTGGACCTTCGAATAGCACCACGCGAGTCGCTGACGGATGCGCGGGTCTGACGCCACGCCGCGCTGCTTGGCCAAGATGAGCAGACGATCGAGTTCGGCCTGGAAGCGAATCGGCGCGGTCGCCGCCGCCTCTCCGCGCTCGAAACCGAGCAGACCCATCGCGACTGCCCACCCGTTGTTCACGCCGCCCACGACGTTCTCCTTGGGCACGACGGCGTCGGTGTAGAACACCTCGTTGAACTCACTCTCGCCCGAGATCATCTTGATCGGTCGCACTTCGATTCCCGGTTGACGCATGTCGACGAGCAGGAACGAGATTCCCTTGTGCTTGGGGGCGTCGGGTTCGGTGCGTGCGAGCGTGAAGATGTGGTCGGCGAGATGACCGGCCGACGTCCAGATCTTCTGGCCATTCAAGATCCACTGGTCGCCGTCGAGCGTGGCCTTCAGTCCGACGTTCGACAAGTCGCTTCCGGCGTTCGGCTCGCTGTAGCCCTGGCACCAGGTGTCCTCGCCCGAGATGATGCGCGGAAGGTACTGACGCTTTTGTTCCTCGGTGCCGAACAACAGCAACGTGTTGCCGAGCATCTGGATTCCAAAGACGTCGTTCGGGCCTCCCGTCGGGACGCCTGCACGGGCGAACTCCTCCGCCACGATCACCTGCTCGAGTGCCGACAAACCACCGCCGCCGTATTCGACCGGCCAGCCGGGAGCCAAATAGCCCGTCGAGGCGAGCGTCGCGCGCCACTGCGTCACGAACTCTTCCAGCGCCTCCCCTTCGAGCGAGCCGATGCCCTTCCACGTGCTCGGCAGTTTCTCGGCGAGGAACGCCTGGACCTTCTGTCGGTATTCCTCGGCTTCGTGGCTGTAGGACGGGTTCATGGGCTAGACGCTAGTCGCCGCCCTCGCAACAGCGGCCGCCCCGACGAGTGGTGCGGCGTCCCCGAGCCCCACTGGGGCGACCGTGAATCCGCGCAGGAAGTCGAGACGTGCGTTGGCGTCGAGCTCCTCTTGCACGGCACGAAAGAACGGCTCGCCAAAGCCGAGTGCGACCGATCCGCCGATGACCGCATAGTCGCAGTCGACGAGGGCACCGACTGCGACGAGCGCCCTGCCGACCTGGCGTCCGACGAGCACCTTCGTGTCGTGCGAGGCATCCTTGGCCGGGACCCCGGTGATCGCCTCGATCGAACGTCCCGATGCGTGAGCCTCGAGGCACCCTCGCGCGCCGCACGCACACAACCTGCCGTCTGGTTCGACGATGACGTGACCGATGTGACCCGCGTTGCCGAGCCGACCCGTCATCAGCTCGCCGTTGCTCACGATGCCACCGCCGACGCCGGTCGAGACCACCATGCCGACCACGTCGCGCCGCGCCGCCGCCGCGCCACACCAGACCTCACCAAGCACGATTGCTTGGGCGTCGTTGGCGACGAACACCTCGAGACCCGTCGCCTCGCGGACATGGGCACGGAGTCGAAATCCCCTCCAATCGGGAATGTTGAGTGGCGAGACCTCCTCGCCGTGAGGCGTCATCGGTCCACCGGTGCCGACTCCGCACGCCACGAGCGGTGACTGCGCGCATGCGACCTGGTCGTCGATCAATCTTCGCAAGGCACCCCACACGTTGGTCGTCGGGGTCGGCGCACTCGTGCGAGAACTCAGGGTTCCGTCGTCTTCGACGATGCCGACGGCGAGCTTGGTTCCACCGACGTCGACGGCGAGGTAGGCCATCGGCGACTAGGCGTTGCGGTCGAACTTCTGGCGCAGCTTCGACTTCGAGGTCATCGACGCGGTCCGCAAGACCTCGACGACGTCCTTGTAGCCGGCCTTGCTCATCGCACGCAGCTTGCCCTCGATCACGACGGCGCAAGCGAGCATCCCGACGAAGCCGAGGAATGCGAGCGCGAAATGGATCTGCAACGTGGCGATCGTGAAACCCAGGCTCGCGACGACCCCGAGGGTCGCCCAGCGCACCGTCTTGACCGCGTGTCGATACAGCCCCGCCTGCGAGACGTTCTGGGCGAAGTCCTTGTCGGTCTCGAGCTGTTGCTCGAGTTGGCGAAGGATTCGCTGTTCGTCTTCGGAGAGCGGCATGGTGTCATTCTCGCACGAAGCGGTGCGAAGTTCCATGTCGTCCAGACGGGTCAGCGCTCCGGGGCCGTCGAATTCGGGCCCCACGGGGACGAACCCGGTCGGCGCCGCGAGCCGAGTGCGCTCGCCGGCCCGATCGAGGAATGTCCGAATCGCGCCCGGATCTCGTCGATCGCTTCGGCAGTCGGCGCCCACGACGACTCGACTCCACTTGCATCGTCGGCGTCGTCAAAGAGGCTGAGCTGCTGGGTCGCCTCACCGAAGTTGCGCGCACTCACCCCGACGAGTCGGACTCCGCGCGCGACGTTCAGTTCCGCAAGGGCGTCCTCGACCAGGTGCACCATGGCCTGGGCGCTCGTCACCGCCATCGGCGAGGACTTCGAGCGGGTCACCACCTCGAAGTCCGCATATTTCACCTTGAGCGTGATCGTGCGCGGAAGGAGACCTTCGTTGCGACAGCGCTGTGCGACGTTGTCCGCGAGGCGCACCACCTGCACACGAACGTCTTCGACCGAGGTCAGGTCTGTCGAGAACGTCTCTTCGTTGCCGATCGACTTGGCTTCTCGCTCACTGACGACGTCGCGGTCGTCGCGAGCATGGGCGAGGTCGTGGAGGTGTCGAGCATGGGCCACTCCGATGAGGCCCTCCAGCACGTCGAGGTCGATCGCCGCCAAGTCCCCGACCGTGTGGATGCCGACTCCGACCAACTTCTCGAGCGTCGCCGGACCGACGCCCCACACCGCCTTCACCGGCAGCGGCAGGATGAATTCGAGCTCCGCACCCGGGTGGATGCGCAACACGCCGAGCCCGTCACGCACCCCGTCACGGGTCGCAACCGGCTTGGCGGCCTTCGATGCCAACTTGGCGATGAACTTGCTCGGGGCGATGCCGATGCTGCAGGGCAGGCCGACTTCGTCGCGCACGCGATCGCGTATGCCGCGGGCGATCGTCTCTGGCTCCCCGAGCAACCGCTGCGCTCCAGTCACGTCGAGGAATGCTTCGTCGAGCGACAAACCCTCGACGAGTGGCGTGACGTCATGGAAGATGTCGAAGACCTGCTCGCTCACTTCTTGGTAGAGATCCATGTCGCCGGGCAGGAAGATCGCCTGCGGACACAGTCGCCTCGCGGTCGCCGACGACATCGCCGAGTACACGCCGTAGCGACGCGCCTCGTACGACGCCGCGGCCACGACACCCCGCGAGCCGTCACCCCCGACGACCACCGGCTTGCCACGCAATTCGGGCCGACGGCGCAACTCGACGGCGACGTAGAACATGTCCATGTCCACGTGGCAGATCGTCTTCGGACGACTCGCGGTCGATTTCACGATGCGAACTAACCTACTCGTCGTGTCTCAACCCGATCCGTCGCAGCGACCGCTCTCGGCGATACCTTCGCCCCTCGCTCGTGCGATCGCCTTCGTCGCGATCCTCGTGTGCGCACTCGCCGGTGCGTCCATCGGCTATTCGATGGTCGACATCCAATGCTCGGGCGACTGCGGCACTCCGCTCGGGATCGGCATCTTCGTCGGCGCAGTCGTTGGCGCGGCCGGAATGAGCGTCGTCGCGGTGCTGGTGTTGCGTGCCATCGGCGAATGGCGCGAGTTGAACGACCGCGGCGCATCCTGACCGATGACCCCTCGCGAGCTGCACGACCTGGCGACCTCGCTCGCGCGCGAGGCGGGGTCGATGGCTCTTGCCGGCCGTCGCCGGGGACTCACCGACGTCGCGACCAAGTCCACGCTCACCGACATGGTCACCGAATACGACAGGGCGAGTGAAAAACTGATCGTCGACGCACTCCGCACGCGACGACCCACCGACGCCATCGTCGGCGAGGAAGGTGCATCGGTGGAGGGAACCTCGGGCATCACCTGGTGCATCGACCCGATCGACGGCACGACCAACTTCCTGTATGCGCTGCCGAACTGGGCGGTGTCGATCGGGGTCGCCGACGCACAGGGCCCGCTCGCCGGCGCCGTCTACGTCGCCGCTCTCGATGAAATGTTCAGCGCGATCCGCGGACATGGCGCATGGCTGAACGGCGAGCCGATCCGCTGCAGCGCGACGACGGAGATCGCCCATGCGCTCGTGTGCACGGGATTCAGCTACTCCGCCGCGCAGCGCACGATCCAGTCCGCGCGAGTCGCTCGCATGATCCACGAGGTGCGCGACATCCGCCGCTTCGGGGCCGCATCGATCGACATGTGTTACGTCGCCTGCGGTCGACTGGACGCCTATTTCGAGGAAAACCTCTTCCCCTGGGACATCGCCGCCGGCGCCCTGATCGCGACCGAAGCAGGCTGTCGCCTCGGGGATTTTTCCGGCGCCCAGGTTCGACCCGCGCAGGTCCTCGTCTCCACGCCCGCGGTGTTCGACGCGCTGTCGGCGATGATCCAGCGCGCGAGTGCACCCAGCGATAACAATTGAGGTCGTGGGGATCCGGGTACTGACCGTCGAGGACGACGAGCGCATCCGCACGTCGGTCAAACTCGCCCTCGAGGACGAGGGCTGGCACGTCGACGAGGCCGCGAGCGGCGAGGACGCGGTGGCGCTGTTTTCGCACCACACACCCGACGTCGTGCTCATCGACATCATGCTCCCCGGCATCGACGGCTTCGAGCTGTGTCGCACGATCCGCCGCTCGAGCGACGTGCCGATCGTGATGGTCACGGCACGTGCCGACACCCACGACGTCGTCGCCGGACTCGAGGCCGGCGCAGACGACTACCTCACCAAGCCGTTTGCGCCGAAGGAACTCGCCGCTCGAATTCGGGCGCTCCTGCGCCGCGTCCGCCCGACGGCGACCGGTCACTCCAAGCTCACCTTCGGAGACCTCGAGATCATCCCCGACGAGGGCAAGGTGATGCTCGCGGGCGCCGAGGTGGTGCTCACCAAGACCGAGTTCCGACTGCTCTGCGAACTGGCCAACGATCCGGGTGGCGTGTTCAGTCGCGAGTCGCTCCTCGACAAGGTGTGGGGATACGACTACTTCGGTGACGGGCGACTCGTCGACGTGCACATCCGTCGACTGCGCATGAAGGTCGAGACCGATCCGGCGAATCCGCGTCACGTGGTGACCGTTCGCGGCCTCGGCTATCGCCTCGAGTCGTGACCAGCACCTTCATCGAGCCGCGCCAGACGAAGTACAGGCTGACCCGTGCGCGTCGACTGATCCGTCGCGCCCTTCCTCGACGCATCGGGCTGCGCAACCGCATCCTCATCATCTTCGGTGCCGGCGCAATGATCCTGTCGATCATCCTTGCGCTGTCGACGTTCGGCTTCACGCGGGCGAGCCTCGTGCAACAACGCGAACTCACAGAGGTCAACCAGGCCTACATCAACGCGCGCCGCGTGCAGAACGAGCTCGTCGTCGACCGCACCAACGTGGTCGGCGCCCTCGAACAGGCTGGCACCAGCCTGCGCATGCTGTTCATCGACGGTCGATGGGTCTCGTCGTCGGCGAATTTCACCGAATCCCTCGTCCCCACGACCCTCAAGACGCGCACCGTGAGCGACAAGTCACCCGCGATCATGATCGTCGAGCGCGCGGGTCGTGCCGCGATCCTCATCGGCATCCCGCTCGAGCGTGTGAACGCCACGTATTTCGAACTCGACACGATGCGCGAGGTCCACGACGCACTCTCCAGCGTGCGCCTCGCGCTCATCCTCGCGGGCGGCTTCACGACCATCGTCGGCGTCGGCCTCGGCGTGTTCGCCTCGCGCCGTGCGGTTCGACCACTGGCCAACGCAGCGCAAGCCGCACGAGCGATCGCCGACGGTCGACTCGACACGCGCTTGGAACCGACCGACGACCCCGACCTCCAGGCCCTCACCGCGGCGTTCAACGAGATGGTCGCCACGTTGCAATCCCGCGCGGAACGCGACGCGCGCTTCACCTCCGACGTGAGCCACGAGCTGCGCTCTCCTCTCATGACGCTCGCCGCATCGGCCCAGGTCATGCAGGCGCGCCGCGACGAGTTGTCGGAGCGCTCACAGGCCGCACTCGACCTGCTCGTGAGCGACGTGGCGAGGTTCCAGAGCCTCGTCGAGGACCTGCTCGAGATTTCGCGATTCGATGCGGGCGTCGTACGTCTCGTGCGTGAACCGTTGCGCGTCGTCGAGTTCGTCCGTCAGGCCGTCGCCGTGAGCAGCCTGCCACGGACGCCGATCGAGGCGACTCCCGCGGTCGCCGACGCGGTGATCCACGGAGATCGCCGTCGACTCGCGCGCGTGATCGCGAACCTGATCGACAACGCCCGCGTGCACAGCGGCGGATCTCCGCGCGTGCTCGTGACCTCCGACGACGCCACGCATCCGGGTGCATACGTGTGGATCGTCGTCGAAGACGACGGCGAGGGCCTCATCGCCGGCGAGACGGAGAAGATCTTCGAACGATTCTCCCGCGGCGGTGCGGCCGGAAGGCGCTCCGGCCAGGAGGGCGCGGGGCTCGGTCTCGCGCTCGCCTTAGAACACGTCACGCTCCACGGCGGACGCATCTGGGCCGAGAACCGCAGCGACGGCATCCGTGGTGCCCGCTTCGTGGTGGAATTGCCGGTGGAACAACAGACGCCGACGACGGGAGGGATGCGATGATGCGACGCACGATCGCCCTCGTCGCCTGCCTCATCGTCGGAGTCGTCGTGCTCGCCGGCTGTGGAATCTCCGCCGACCGCGTGCCGCGTGAGGTCGACCCGGAAAAGCACGAGGAGCTGAACAAGCCGTGAACGACGCGGTCATCGCGATCGACGCCGGAACGACCGGCGTGCGCTCGATCGCGGTCTTCCGTGACGGACGTTCACCGGTGTCGTCGTATCGCGAGTTCACCCAGCACTTCCCGCGACCGGGCTGGGTGGAACACGACGCGAACGAGATCTGGCACGCCGTGCAGGCCACCCTTGCAGAGGTCGTCTCGGCGCTCGCGGAACCGCCGGCCGCGATCGGCATCACCAACCAGCGCGAGACCGTGGTCGCCTGGGACACCTCGACGGGCGAACCGGTGCATCGGGCGATCGTCTGGCAGGACCGACGTACGGCAGACCGTTGCGACGAACTCGCCCCGATGCTGGAGACGGTCCGCACCTCGACGGGACTCGTGCTCGACCCCTACTTCTCGGGGTCGAAGATGGAGTGGATGTTGCGACACGGTGGCGTGCGCGCAAACGACACGCTCGCCTTTGGCACCGTCGACTCATGGATCGTCTGGAAGCTCTCCGGTGGTCGTCGTCACGTGACCGACCCGTCGAATGCAAGCCGCACGATGCTCTACAACATCCGCACGGGATCGTGGGACGACGAGCTCTGCGCAACCTTCGGCGTGCCGAAGTCGAGCCTGCCGCGCGTCGTCGCCTCGAGCGGGGTGTGTGCCGAGACGCACGAGTCGAGCGGCGTTCCCGCAGGCATCCCGATCGCCGGCATTGCCGGCGACCAACAGTCGGCCCTCTTCGGCCAAGCGTGCTTTTCCCCTGGTGACGTGAAGAACACCTACGGCACCGGCAGCTTCGTGCTGATGAACGTCGGCAACGCGTGTCCACCCCCGACCGACGGGATGCTCACGACGGTGGCCTGGGACCTCGGCACAGGCTCGCTGACCTATGCACTCGAAGGCGCGATCTTCGTCACCGGAGCAGCCGTGCAGTGGTTGCGTGACGGGATCAACGTGATCGACCACGCCGCAGAAACCGAACCATTGGCGTCGAGCGTGACCGACTCGGGTGGTGTCGTCGTCGTTCCCGCATTCACCGGCCTCGGCAGTCCGTGGTGGGATCCGCGCGCACGCGGTGCGATCCTCGGGATCACCCGCGGCACCACCCGCGCTCATCTTGCTCGCGCGGTCGTCGAGTCGATGGTCTTCCAGACGCGCGACGTCGTCGATGCGATGACGAAGGCGTCCGGGGTCGCGGTGCGCAACCTGCGCGTGGACGGTGGCGCGGCGGTGATGAACCTCATGTGTCAACTGCAGGCGAACCAGCTCGGCGTTCCAGTCTCACGGCCGACGGTGCTCGAGACGACTGCGATGGGCGCCGCGTACCTCGCGGGCCTCGCCACCGGCGTGTGGGGCTCCACCGACGACATCGTCGAGGCATGGACGCTCGATCGAACCTTCGTTCCGCAACCGACCGGAACCGAAGACGCAGACCATGCGCGCTGGCTGCGGGGCGTCGAGCGTTCGCTCAACTGGCAGAACTAGCAACTCGACGAGCAATCCTTCGCGCGAGAGCAGCAATCGCCAACGTCGGATTGCCAGCCCCGAGTCGTGCCATGACGGATGCGTCCGCCACCCACGCGCCACGAACGCCGTCGACCGAACCGTCGGCGCCGACGACCCCAGCACCCATGGGCAACGAACTCGCCGCGTGCGCATAGACGCCCGATGTCGACATCATCCAGTCGACCACCTCCTCGTCGCGCGCATCCTCCAACCAGCCGACCGACTCCTCGGAATCGGTGAGGGCGAACTCGACGCCGAGTCGGTCCTCCATCCCCCTGACTATCGGCACCACCCGACGAAGTGCGTCGAGGAGCGCGTCGCACTCGGAGCGATGCGAGAGCATGTCCAGTTCGGCCACGAGCGACTCGTCGTCGGCGAGTGCGACCGACCCACGTGACGTCACGTCCATCAACGCCACGAGCAGCGCCCCGTGCGAGCGCTCACCGGGGGCAGTCGCATTCATCGGCACGAGGTGGACGTCGCCGCGACCGTGCGTACTCGACAGACGCGCAAGTGCTCCGATCGACAATCGTGAGTCGACCGCGAGCGGGCTTCGCGTCACGAATGCGAGCGCTGGATGGTCCTGGATGCCGACGAGTCGTCGCGGTGCGAGACCACTGCGCATGAGGATCTGCGGTGAGCCGAAGGCACCCGCACAGAGGACCACCGCGCTTGCGTCGACGGTGGAGTCGTCGTCGAAGTCGACTCCGCGCACCCGCCGATCGACGACGCGCACCCGGGCCACCGTCCGGCCCCTCTCGACGCGCACCCGCCCGGAGGCGATCGCCGGGCGCAGATAGGCGTCGACGCCGTTGGAGCGGCGATTCCCACGCGCAAAGATCGTCGCAACCCCGACACCCTCGGGTGACGTCGTGTCGTTCCACAGCGCGTCGTTGCGCTCGACTCCGTTGGCGACGCACGACGAAACGAGGGCAGCGTCCACCGGCCCCCACTCACCCTCGGTCACCGTGCGCAGGTCGTGTGCCAGCGTCCCACACTCGGTGCACCAGGATGCTCCGTCGCCGCCGTCGTCGTCCATGCCCCACGAGGCCACGAGTGCGTTGATCTCACCCGAGCCACCGACGGTGATCCCGCGCGGATACGCACGTGGCTCCTGTGCGGCCGTGCGCCGCACGCGGAGTCGATGATCGGCGATCGCCGAATCTGCAAGCGAGTCGACGAAGGTCACGCCCCGTGAGTCGGGCTCGAGGATCGCACCCGCAGACGTACCGGACTCGACGACCACGACCTCGGCGTTGCAGTGCCGGGCGAGCGTGCCGGCGACGACGCTTCCGGCCACACCGGATCCCACGACGACGATTCGGT
>CAYSRZ010000010.1:0-17256 GCA_964433615.1 uncultured Acidimicrobium sp.
GGATCGACGACGACGTCGCGCACCATCCCGAGGTCCACGATCGAGCGATGCAGCTCCGGATCCTCGACGGGACGCAGCGCGTCGATGACGTGATCGATGGTGGGGGTTGTCATGAGGGGGCTCCAATAATTTCCACTATGGCCATAGGTAGAATACCGACGTGCCCAGCAAGACCGCCAACCTCGCCTCCGGTTCTTTCACCGCCACGGTGTCGGCGATCACGTCTGCCTTCGGGGATCCCACTCGCCGCGCGGTCTACCTGTTTGCGCGCGACCATGAGACTGGCGTCACCGCGGCCCAGGTCGCCGAGAAGTTCGACGTCCATCCCAACGTCGCCCGCCACCACCTCGACAAGCTCGCCGCCGGCGGATACCTCGAGATCACCGTGGAAAAGGTCGGCGGACAGGGAGCGGGACGCCCCTCGAAGCACTACCGCGCCGTCGCCGACGCGAAACTCGAGTTCCCGGTGCGCAGCGACGACCTCGTGCTCACGCTGCTCGGCAAGACCCTCGCCGCACTCCCCGCCGACACCGCGGCCAAGCTCGCAGAAGAAGTCGGCCAGCAATACGGCAAGGCGATGGCCGCAGGTCTGCAGGGTGACGACTTGAACGCCGGACACCGCTCACTGCGCTCCGCGCTACAGGCCGTCGCAGACGCGCTCACGGCACACGGATTCGCCGCACACACCGATCAGCGCAGCAACCAGTTGCGCATCGTCAACAACCACTGCCCGTTCGGCGAGGTCGCGATCGAACACCCCGTCATCTGTGCGGTGGATCGCGGGATGGTCAAGGGCATGCTCGGCGCCATCTACGGCGACACCGATCCGTCACTGTCGGCGTCACTGCCGAAGGGTGACACCTTCTGCGCCACCGACGTCTGAGTCGGTCTCAGTCGCCCCAGAACCGCTGTTCGCGGAACGGGTCCCCGTACATGTGGTAGCCGTTCTGCTCCCAAAATCCGGGGGCGTCCGTCGCGCGCAGTTCGATGCCGCGCAACCACTTGGGTGACTTCCAGAAGTACAGGTTCGGCACGAGCAGGCGGACAGGTCCGCCGTGGATCGGCTCGATCTCCGCGCCGTCATATTCATAGACGACCATCGACTCGTCCCGCATCGCGTCGGCGAGCGGCAGGTTCGCCGTGTAGCCGTACTCGGCGTGCCCCATCACGAACGCAGCGTCGGGCTTCACGCCCGCGCGCTCGAGCAGGTCTCGCACGCGCACGCCCTTCCACACCGTGTCGAACTTCGACCACTTCGTCACGCAATGGATGTCCGTCGTCAACGTCACCGACGGCATCGCCTTCAGGTCCTCGAGCGTGAGGGTGAATTCTTGGTGAACGAGACCGAAGATCTTCATGTCCCACTCACCCGGTGCATATGTCGGGACGTCGCCGACGTGCAACACGGGAAAGCGTTCCGTGAGATATTGACCGGGAGGAAGTCGTGACGGTTCGTAACCCTGCTTTGCCACCTGTTCACGATTGCGATCGAAGAATCCCACGCAGACCAGTTTGGCCGAGCGCACCGTTAGATTCATGACCGATGTCGATCTTTCTCGTGCGCCACGCCAAGGCCGGCAAACGCAGCCAGTGGGATCGCGAAGATGCACTGCGTCCACTCGACGACGCGGGCAAGCGACAGGCAGCCGCGCTCGCCGACAGGCTGAGCGAATACGCCCCCGTCGCGCTGGTGTCGTCTCCCGCCGTGCGCTGTCGCGAGACGCTCGAACCACTCGCCGAACGTTGCGGTCTCGTCGTCGTCAGCGAACCGAAGTTGTACGAGGAACTGCCGTATGAGATCGCCCTCGACTACGTGATGGGCGTCGCCGACCGCACCGTGTTGTGCAGTCACGGTGACGTGATCCCCGCGATCATCGACGCACTCGTGCGACGCGGGATGCACGTCGAGGGCATGCGTGACAGCCGCAAGGCGTCCGTGTGGGTCCTCGATCGCGACGGCGACACGTTCACTCGGGGCCACGTGTGGGCCCCGCCGTCACTGCCCTAGCGCAGCGTCCACTTCCGCGCGGATCGACTCGACGAATCCGGCAACTTCCGCTGGTGGATTGTTCGCCTCACACACCTCGAGAGCCTCCTTGGCTCCCTGTGCATCGCCTGCGAAGCGGAACTTGACGATGCCCATGAAGCAGTGGGCGTCCGCATAGGTCGGGTCGATCGCGATCGCCCGCTCGAGACCCTCGAGCGAGGTCGCCACGGCGACGAGCTTCACGTCGTCTGACGCATCGCGTGCGACGAGCGCGACCATCCACGCGCGATACGTGAGTGCCTCGACGTTGTCGGGATTCACCTCGAGCACCTGGCTGTAGAGCTCGACCGATTTCTGCGGATCGGAGAAGTTCAACTGACGGGCTTGCGACAACAACGACGCGGTCGAGTCCTCGATGCCACCCGACGACGACTGACCCGGCAGTCGCTGACCCGACGAGGCTGCAACCAACCAGCCCGCGCCAGCGGCGACGACGACGATTCCGGCGACGATGACGATGCGGCGACGCGACGTGGGTCGCGGCTCCTCGTCGTCGCGGTTCGCCCTGCGCCAGCGCACGAAGACGAACGCGAGTCCGCCGACGCCGACGATGCCGAGGGCGACCGGGAGGATCCAGATCAGCGCATCGAGGCCGTCCGAGCGAGGCACGAGGAGGACGGAGCTGCCGAAGCGATTCTCGATGTAGGAGATGATCTCGTCGTCGGTGCGCTGTGCGCTTGCCACCTGACGGGCGATCTCGGCGCGCAACGACTCGGCCGCAGGTGCGCGCGAGACGTAGATGCTCTCCCCTTGGCAGGTCGGACACGCGAGGCGCTTGGCGATCGCATCGATGCGGTCCTGCTGGGTACGCGGGTCGCTGGTGCGAAGCGAACCGACGAGCAGGAACGAGACGGCGACGACGGCCGCGAGCACCCACAGCGCACGTCGCACCGTGCGACTCACGACTGGCCCCGCAGCATCGCCAGCTGGTCCTCGAGCAATCCGTCGGTCAACTTGCCGGCGATGCGCAGGCGCACGAATCCGTTCGGGTCCACGATCCACGTCTCGGGCACCTTGGCCACGCCGAAGGCAATCGCGATGGAGCCGTTGTCGTCACGCAACTTCGGCCACGTCCCACCGTTTTGCTCGAAGTACGCTCGCACCGCGTCGTCGCTGTCGTCGTTGACCACCGTGTAGAGCTCGGCAGGGTCCTCGCTCGAGGCTTGTGCGGCCGCGAAGTCGACGAGATACGGGTGCTCTGCACGACACGGCACGCAAGTGGAGTTGAAGAAGTTGAGCACGACCCAGCTGCCCTTGCGTCGGGCGAGGTCGAACGTCTGGTCGTCGATCGTGGTCGTCACGACCGACGGCGCGGGATTGCCGAGCAAAGGCGAGTCCGCGTCGGTCTGCGACTCGGGGCTCGCCACGACGAGCACGACGATGAACGCGAGGGCGACGACCGCGGCCGCGAGGGCGACGACCCGAGCCGTTCGGCGACGAGTGCTCACGTGCGCACCTCGTCAGGATCGAGATCGCGGTCACGTCGACGCGACGGCACGAGGGCGAGCAACGTGCCGAGCGCCATCAGACCGCCCGCGATCCACAGCCACAGGATCATCGGCTTGATGAACACCTTGACGGTCGCCTTCCCCGAGTCCTGTCGCACCGGTGGCTCGAGGGTGAGATAGACGTCGCGGACGAAGCCCGTGCGCACCGACGGCGTGCCGACGTTCATCCCGACCTTCGTGAACTTGGTGATCGCCGGTGCATACGGCTTGCCGCCGTCGACCGACACGAGCGCCTTCACGCTGGTGGCGCGGTCCGTCGTCACCTGGACGACGTCGATCAACTCGAAGGTGTGTCCGGAGAACGTCGCGGTGCGGCCGACCTCGAGCGACAACTCCTGGCTGTGGGTGTAACTGTTGGACGCAGCGAGCGAGACGGCGATGAGGATCACGCCGAGGTGCACGATCATTCCGCCGTTCGTGCGACCGACGAGACCGAAAAGGCCGTGACGTCGCACCGACAATGCGAGATGACGCAGTGCCGACCCACCGGCGAAGCCGCCGAGGGCGAAGGTGAGAAGCGGCCAGACGCCCGTCGCACCGACGACGACGGCAAAGACGAGCGCGGCGACACCGACCCACGCCGGCCACAGCAGGCGTTTTGAGAGCAGTTCACCGGATGCTCGCCGCCACGGAAGCACCGGTGCGATCACCATGATCGTGAGCATCGCCACGCCGATCGGGATGGTCAGGCGGTCGAAGAATGGCTCGCCGACCACGAGTGTGCGGTCCTGCAGCGCCTCGACGACGAGAGGAAACACCGTGCCGAGCAACACGACGAAGGCGAACAACGAAAAGAGCAGGTTGTTGGCGAGGAACGCTCCCTCGCGCGACACCGGGGACTCGATCGCGCCTGGCGCGTGCAGCATGTCGCCGCGCCAACCGATGAGTGCGATCGACACGATGACGATCACGGCGAAGAAGGTGAGCAGCCACGGACCGATCGACGACTCGGAGAACGCGTGCACGCTGTTCAACACGCCCGAGCGAGTGAGGAACGTGCCGAGGATGGTCAAGCTGAACGTGGCGACGAGCAACGACAGGTTCCACACGCGCAGCATTCCCCTGCGCTCCTGCACGAGCACGGAGTGGATGTAGGCAGTCGCCGTGATCCACGGCAGCAACGACGCGTTCTCCACCGGGTCCCACGCCCACACGCCGCTCCAGCCCAAGACCTCGTAGCTCCACCAGCTGCCGAGGATGATGCCGAAGGTGAGGAAGCCGAAGGCAAAGAGCGTCCAACGTCGCGTCGCGAGCAACCATCCCTCGCCGAGGCGGCCTGTGACGAGCGCGGCTATCGCGAACGCGAACGGCACGGTCATTCCGACGTATCCGAGATACAGCATCGGCGGGTGGAACATGACGAGCACGTGGTTCTGCAACAACGGATTCGGGCCGGGTCCGTCGAGCACGCCGGGAGGACCCTCGACGAACGGGTTGGCCGGTCCGAACGACAACACGAAGAAGAACAACGAGACGATGAACATCACGGCGAGTGCGACCTGCGACAACTGGTCGTCGCGGTGCTTGCGCACCCAGAACGCGACCGCACCGGTGTATCCGGCGAGGATCACGACCCACATCAGGATCGAGCCCTCGAGTGCGCTCCACACGGCGGCGAAGTTGTAGAGCGCGGGCGTCGACCAGCTCCCCACCTTCTGCACGTAGGCGAGCGAGAAGTCGCGGGTGATCATCGCGTACTCCATCGCCGCGAACGCACCGACGGCCGCGGCGACGACGAGCGCGGCGAAACGCGGGATCAGCTTGGAGACGTTCTTGTCGCCCGTGCGGGCGGCGGTGATCGACGCGAGCGCACCGAACAGCGCACCGACGACACCGACGAGGATGAATCCGCGCCCGATCGGGCCGCTCAGCCCGCCTGCTGCGAACACGCCTGCGCCTCCGCGTCGTTCACTCGGTCGCCGTTTTCAGCCATGTATTCGTTCGAGTGTCGCACCTCGATGCGGTTCGCCTCGAAGGTGTCGCCGACCAAGCGGCCGTGCGCCACGACCGGGATGCACTCCTGGAAGATTCCACCCGGGTCGCCGTCGTAGGCGACGTCGATCGTGGCGTCGTTGAACGTGAGGCTAAAGCGCGTCGCGCCAGCGGTCTGCACGAGCGAGCCCTCGTCCACCGTGCCTTGCACGCGGATGCGACGGTCGGCCTCGCAGCCCTGGCGCACCCCGACCTCGTCGGCGTTGCAGTAGTAGTCGATCGCGTTGGTGAGGAACTGCGAGACGATCACGCCACCGGCAACGACGACCACGGCGAGGATCGCAATTGCGGTCCAGGTGGTGCGGCGCTTGCGCGGTGCGAGCGGTGCGTTGTCCGCCGACGTGCGCGGAGTCAGGTCCATGGCTTGTCCTCGTCGGCGACTTCACGCGAGAGGCGCTTTCCCGCCTTCCACGTGGTCACGACCAACGCGGCGAGTGCGGCGAACGTGACGAGGTACGAAGCGGCGATGAATCCGATGTCTTCCATCGCTCAGCTCGCTCCCTGCGTGCGGGCCGCGATTGCCACGTCCAACCTGCGCGCGTCCACGACGTCGCGCATCGCGAGCACACGCTGGCGGTGCATGACGAGCCAGACGAACGTCGCACTGAAGCCGACGACGCCGACGAGCAGCGTGAACAACATGAGCCCGTCCATCTTCACGTCGCCGTCGGTGCTCAACACGCTCGCGCGCTGGTGCAACGAGCGCCACAGCACGACGCTGAAGTGCACGAGCGGGATCTCGAGCACGGCGAGCAGTGCGAGCACCGCACTGCGCTTGGCGCGTTGATGTTGGGTGCCACCGAGTCCGCGCACCGCGAGGTAACCGAGATAGGTGACGAAGAGGAACGACGTCGTCGTGAGTCGCGGATCCCACTGCCAGAACGTGCCCCACGTGAGGCGCCCCCACAGGCTGCCGCTCACGAGCGTGATGCCCATGAACACGACGCCGACCTCTGCCGAGGCTCCGGCGACGCGGTCGAAGCCGAGCGACTTGCGCTTGCCGATGAGATACGACGCGGATGCGATCGCGGTCACGATGAAGGCGAGGTAGGCGACCCACGCCGAGGGAACGTGCACGTACATGATGCGCACCGACTCACCCTGGGTGACCTCGGGTGGAGTCGCGACGAGGCCACCGAAGACGACCCACGCCATCGCCGCGATCGCCAGACCCCCGACGAGTCGCGTGGTCGAGGTGCCGACGCCCTTGGTCGCCGTGGTCGCGGGGGAAAAAGACATGGCGCTCAATCATTCCTCAACGAGGGACGGAAAGGACAACAGACCCGCTATGGCAAACGCCACGGCGAACACGACGAGGAGCCCGACCCACGGCCAGCCCTCTCCCACGCGGGCTCCGCCCGTGCCGTAGGCGGACTCGGTGGCGCGAGCCGCCCCGATCACCACGGGCGCGACGACCGGAAGCACCAAGAGCGGCAGCAACGTCTCGCGACCCTTGGCGAGCGCGGCGAGACCGCCGTAGAGCACACCGACGAAGGACAACCCGGCGGTCGCGGTGACGACGACGCAGGCGAGCAAGGCCGCAGACGCCGGCGTGAGCGAGACGTGGTAGAGCAACAGCGACAACGCGACGAGCATCACGTTCATCACGAGCAGTTGGACGAACAGCGCGAACGACTTGCCGAGGAAGACCCCGCGCATGTCGATGCCCGCGACGAGCATCGCGTCCAACGCCGCGTCCTCGGTGTCCACGTGGAACGACCGCGACACGACGACGAACATCGACAACACGGTCGCCATCCACGCGAGGCCGCTTGCCGCACGCTGCAACACGTCGTCACCGTCGAGGGCGAAGGCGAACATCACCATGACGAGCGCGGCGAAGGGCAACACCTGGTTCAGGAGCACGCGTGCGCGCCACTCGATCGTCACGTCCTTGCGTGCGATCACCCGAGCCGTGCGCATGGTTCCCATCGTCACGACGCCACCGACTTCCCCGCGTGCAACGTGAGCGTCGACTTCGCGATCGCCGCAACTCGTTCGGTGTCGTGCGACGCGACGACCACGGTCGCCCCCGCGCGCGACGCTTCGACGAGCACCTGGTCGAGGTCGGTCCGCGACGCGGCGTCGAGACCCGAGTGCGGCTCGTCGAGCAGCCACAGTTGCGCGCGGCGAACGACGAGCGTGGCGAGCGCGACACGGCGTCGCTGGCCCGACGACAAGCGCGAGACCGGCGAGTCGGCCAGTCGACCGTCGAGTCGCATCCGCTCGAGGGCGTCGTCCACTTCCGATCCATTCGCCCCCACGCATCGCGCCCAGAACTCGACGTTCTCGCGAGCGGTGAGGTCGACGAAGGCGCCGTTGCGATGGCCGAGCATGCCGATGCGCGAGCGCACCGCCTCGCGATTCGCGGCGAGGTCGACGCCGAGCACGCTCCCCGATCCGCGTTCGATCGGCATGAGACCTGCGATCGTTCGCAACAGCGTCGACTTGCCCGCGCCGTTCTCGCCACGCACGAGGACGATCTCTCCCTGCGCGACGTCCATCGAGACGCCAGCCAGGGCTGGATAGCCGTCGTAGGTGACGACGACGTCGACGAGCGACACGACGCTCATGATCCGGTGAACCGCGGCTTTCGTTTCTCGGCGAACGCAGCCCTACCCTCGCGTGCGTCTGTGCTGTCGAGAGCGCGACGCCGTGCGGCGACGACGAGCTCGTCGAGCTCGGGTGTTCCCGCCGTCGACTCGAGTGCGAGCTTGTGGCCGAACTGCGTGAGTGGCGCGAGCCCTGCGATCTCCTCGGCCCACGCGAGTGCGTCGTCGAGCGAGCCGAGGCGGTGGATGACGCCGAGGGCATGCAGTCGGGTCGCGTCGTAGGTGCTCGCGGTGAGCAGCATGTCGCGCGCCACCGGCCAGGAGAACTCGCGCACGATGCGCTCGATCGTCCAGTGGTTGACGACGAGGCCGAGTCGCGCCGCCGGGACGCCGATCGTGGCGGTCGGTGCCGCCACCCGCACGTCACATGCGGCCACGAGTTGGGCTCCCGCGCCGAGTGCATGGCCGTTGACGTAGGCGACGGTGACGAATTGCGGATCGACGAAGCGATGCAACACCGACTGCAAGGCGTCCTGAAACTCGTCCTCGGCGACGCCGGAGAGATCCGCTCCCGCACTGAACGACGGTGCGTCACCGGTGAGGAGGATCACGCGGATGGACTCTCGTTGCGCATGGTCGAAGGCGCGCACGAAGGCGTGCAACATCTCCAGGTTCACCGCATTGCGGCGCTCGGGACGCGACATCGTGAGCACCAACACGCCCGGTCGTTGCTCGACGCGCAACGGAGAAGTGACCGACGTGCCCTCTACCATGGGAATTCAGGCTATGACCTCCACCGCAGACCAATCCGATCCGATCCGCCATCGCCGCAAGGTCATCGCCATCTGGACCGCTCGTGCGAACCGCGCCGGCTATGGCGCATTCGGCGTGTCGATCGCCGCCGTCGCCTACGGCCTGCTCCAGGACTTCACGCCCGTCGTCGGTCGCGTCGCCACCGGTGGCCTCATCGTCGGGTCGATCCTCCTCGCACCGGCGATCGTGCTCGGCTATGCGATCAAGGCGGCGGAGAAAGACGACCGCGCCCGTGGCATCTAGCGCCCGCCTCACCGAGGTCGGGCTCGAAGTGAACCTCGATGCGATGGCGACGCTGGCATCCCTCAAGCGTCACGTGACCCGGATCGACGCCGCGTCCATCACGTCGGTCACGGTCACCGACGCGCGCACCATCAGCCGTGAGATCCGCTGGAAGGTGGCCGGAACCGCCTTCAGTCGCAGCTTTGCCCTCGGCTGGTTCTCGCGCATCGGCAATCCGCGACGATTCGCCTGGGTGTGGATGACCCCACGTCGAAGCGTCGTGCGCATCGAGACCACGCTCGAGCGACCGTCGCTCGTCGTCGTTCCACTCGACTGGTTCGACTCCGAGTCGCGCGAGCGACTCAGTCGATCTTGACGAGACCGCGATAGCCGGGGGTGAAGCCCGCGGCGAGCAGCGCTTCGCGAACCACGCCGACGACGTCGTCATCGTCGTTCACCGACGAACCGTTGACCTTGCGAATCTCGAGGCGCGACACTCGCCCGTCCTTCGTCGCACTCTCGAGTGCCTCGATCCAACTCGTGCGCACGAGACCCGCGTCGAAGGTGACGAGATGGTGGCTGCGCGTGTCGAACCACACGAGCGGATCACCGGCCTCGATCACGACGAGTGCACCGGCACTGCGCGACGGCCGACCAGTCGTCGCCGGCCAGTCCATCGCCGCACCGTAGGGCTGAGCAGGGTCGGTCGCGGCGAGCACGATCGCTTCGGGCACACGCTCGGGATGAAGCTCGAGGTCGACTGTTTCGCGTTCCGCGCGAAGTCGATCGACCGCACCTGGAAGTGCGAACTGCGCCGCGCCGAGACCCTCCACGAAATAACCGCGGCGCACGGTGCCGCGCTCCTCGAGCATCTTGAGCACGCCGTACACGCCGGCGAAACCGCCGCGCGTGCCTTCACCGAGCACTGCCTCGCGCGTCACCACCCCGTATCGCTCGAGCAGTTGCATCACCGTTGCATGCAACGACTCCGTCTGCGACACCTCACCCATCACATCGTCGACGAGGCTCCAGCGGCCCGCACCTGCGGGCGGACCGAGACGTGCGACGCTGCCGACCTTCGAGCGCATCAGACGCGCACCGGACCTGCGACCCATCCGCGTGTAGGTCGCAGCGGTCGGTCGCTCGTTGCGCGACGACGGCTTCGACGACATGAGCGCCCGCAGCGGTGCAAGTGAATCGTTGGTCACCTCACCTGCCCACACCAGGTCCCACAGCGCCGTCAGCAGTTCCGAGTCGCTCGACTGTGGTGCCGCCTCGCGCAACTGGGTGAAGAAGCTCGCACCGCGATCCCGCAACATCGTGCGGATCGCATCATGGATCGCGTCGCTCGGTCGTTCGGACTCATCGAGTGAGGCGCGCAGAAGCGGCAACTGGTCGGCGAAATAGAGGCGGATGCGGCCGTCGGTGGAACCGATCGCCCCGGCTCCGACCCACACGACCTCGCCACTCGTGCACAACTCGTCGAGATCTGACGACTGATACCCGCGCACGCGGGCTCGCAACACGTCCGATTCGAGGCTGGAGGCGACGAGTGCACAACCCTGCACGACGGCGATCGCCTCGACGAGCGCCTGCGGTCCGCGCTGGGCCGCCGGCACGCCCTGCCAGCTGGCGAGGAACCGTGCATAGGCGCGTTGCTCGACCGGTTCGATCTCCTTGCGCAACAGGGCGAGCGAGCGACGGCGCAACTGACGCAGCACCTCGACGTCGCACCATTCGCGCTCGATCCCCCGCGGACGGAACTCGCCGTTGACGATGCGGCCCGACGCCTCGAGCGCATCCAGGGTTGCCGTCGCCCGCTCGACGCTGACGCCGAATCGCTCGACCACCTGGCGCACGACGAACGGACCGTGCGTGCGCGCATAACGAACGACGAGGTCCTCGAGTGGACGCTCGACGGGATCGGTGAAGGCGCTCGGCAGACCGAGGGGCAGCGCGCAGCCGAGCGCGTCGCGATATCGGGCTGCGTCCTCTGCGGCCACGTAGCGCTCTTCGCCTGCAACCACGACCGTGATCGCCCGCTTGTCGGCGACCAGCTGGGCGACGAGCGGAGCGACGTCACCGACGCTGCGCAATTCGATCTCGGGCAGCGTCAGGTCACCGAGGCGCCGCAGCAGGTCGTGCACCTCGTCGGCGGTGCGCGCGTGACGCCCCTCGACGAGGCACTGCAGTTCGCACTCGACGTCGATGAGCACCTGTCCATCGAGAAGTTCGCGCAGCTCTTCTGCCCCGAGCAGGTCGTTCAACAGGTCCCGATCGAGGGACAACGCGGCCGCACGGCGCTCGGCGAGCGGCGCGTCGCCTTCGTACATGTAGGTGGCGATCCAGTTGAACAACAGGCTCTGGGCGAACGGCGATGGCTTGGGCGTGTCGACGGTGACGAGGCGGATCGACCTGCTCGCCAGTTGTCCGAGCACTTCCTTCAACGCCGGCACGTCGAAGACGTCCTGCAGGCACTCGCGACTGGTCTCGAGCAGGATCGGAAACGTCGGATATTTGGCGGCGACGGCCAACAGGTCGGCTGCGCGCTGGCGCTGCTGCCACAACGGCGTGCGCTGGCCGGGTCGGCGACGCGGCAACAGCAACGCTCGGGCCGCACACTCGCGGAACCGTGCGGCAAAGAGCGACGTCTGTGGGAGCACCGACACGACGATGTCGTGCACCTCGTTCGCGTCCAACACGATGTCGTCGACCGCGAGCTCTTCGAGCGCCTCGGGCAGGCGGATGACGATCCCGTCGTCGCTCCACATCGTGTCGACGGGCACCTCGAAGCGCTCGGACAAGCGATGTTGGATCGCCATCGCCCACGGCGCATGGACCGGAGTGCCGAACGGGCTGTGGATGCACACGCGCCAGTCGCCGAGGTCGTCGCGGAACCGCTCGACGACGATCGTTCTGTCGTTGGGCACCGATCCCGTCGCTTCCGCCTGTTCGGCGAGGTATTGCACGACGTTGCGTGCGGCGAGGTCGTCGAGGCCGTGGTCGGCGACGAGCGTGTCGTAGGCGTGTGGGCCGTCCTTGTCGCGGATCGTGCGGATGAACTCGCCGAATGCGCGTCCGAGCTCGAGCGGTCGGCCCGGGCCGTCTCCGTGCCAGAACGGCATCTTGCCCTGCTGGCCCGGCGCGGGACTCACCGTCACGCGATCGAAGGTGATGTCCTCGATGCGCCAGGTGCTCGCACCCAAGATGAACGTCTCTCCCGGTCGCGTCTCGTAGACCATCTCCTCGTCGAGTTCTCCGACGCGCGTGCCGTCCGGCATGAACACCCCGAACAGTCCCCGATCGGGGATCGTGCCGCCGTTGGTGACGGCCAGTCGCTGTGCGCCGTCTCGTGCACGCATCGTGTCGGCGATGCGATCCCACACGATGCGCGGCTTCAACTCGGCGAACTCCTGGCTCGGATATCGGCCACTCAACAGATCCAGGGTGTTGCCGAGCACGTCGTCGGACAGCTCGGCAAAGCACGCGCTGCGCCGCAGCATGGTGGCGAGTGCGGCGCGGGTGATGTCCGGGTTCATCGCGACGTGCGCGACGATCTGTTGGGCGAGCACGTCGAGGGGATTGCGCAAAAAGCGGGTCGACTCGATCTCCCCCGACATCATCTTGTTGGCCACGACGGCCGCCTCCAGCAGGTCGTGGCGGTGCTTGGGGAACATCTTGCCGACGCTCGGCTGGCCGACCTGGTGACCCGCGCGACCGACGCGCTGCATGCCGCGGGAGACCGCACCGGGAGATTCGACCTGCACCACGAGGTCGACTGCCCCCATGTCGATGCCGAGCTCGAGGCTGCTCGTGGCGACGAGCGCGCGCAGCTCCCCGCGCTTCAGCTGGTCCTCGATGATCACGCGTTGCTCGCGGGCGAGCGAGCCGTGGTGGGCCTTGACGAGTTCGTTGACCCCCGAGCCGCCGACTCCGCGTTCGAGGGCGAGCTCGTTGATGTTGGCGGCGAGTCGCTCGGCCTGGCGTCGTGCGTTGCAGAAGATGATGGTGCTCTTGTGTTCGAGCACGAGGTCCAGGATCTTCGGATAGACGCTCGGCCAGATGCTCGAGCGGCGCTCGGTGAGCGCAGCCGTCGCGGGACCGCTACGCAACTCCGTCGTCGGCTTGCCGAGGTCCCCCATGTCCTCGACGGCCACGACGACTTCGACGTCGAGTTCCTTGCGCACGCCGGCGTTGACGATCGACACCGGGCGCGCCATCCCGTCGCGTGACCCGCCGAGGAATCGTGCGACCTCCTCGAGTGGTCGCTGCGTGGCGGACAGACCGATGCGCTGGAAGGGTCGCTGCGTGATCTCCTCGAGTCGCTCCAACGAGACCATCAGGTGTGCGCCGCGTTTGGTCGGTGCGAGTGCGTGGATCTCGTCGATGATCACGGTGTCGACGTTGGCGAGCGTCTCGCGGGCAGCGGACGTGAGCATCAGGAACAGCGACTCTGGCGTCGTGATCAAGATGTCGGGAGGATTGCGCACGAGCTGCTTGCGCTCCTTGCCCGTCGTGTCGCCGGTGCGGATGCCGACGGTGGGCTCGACGAAGGCCTCCCCCAGTCGCTCGGCGGCGTGCTGGATGCCGACGATCGGTGCGCGCAGGTTCTTTTCCACGTCGAAGGCGAGCGCCCGCAGTGGCGAGATGTACAGCACGCGGGTGCGCTGCACGCTCGGTGGCAATGGATCGCTGACGAGGTCGTCGATGCACGAAAGGAACGCAGTCAGCGTCTTGCCACTTCCGGTCGGTGCACAGATCAGCGTGTGGCGATCTTCACGAATGTGCGGCCAGCCCTCGATCTGTGGTTGCGTCGGTGCGGGAAACGACGAGGAGAACCACGCGCGCACGGCCGGCGAGAAACCCTCGAGAACCGCGTGGTCGGCCATGGCCGAAGGGTAGTCAATAGGTATCCTTCAGTGCATGGCCACGCCAGGCGAACATCACCCGGCGTTCGAGGAATATTGCGAGTGCATCTTCGAGCTGCGCGAGGACAACGTCGAGATCATCCAGGCCCGCCTCGTCGAGCGCCTCAACGTCTCGCGCCCGTCGGTGTCCGAGATGATCAAGCGCATGGAGGCCGAGGGCCTGGTCTCGATTCGCGGCCAGAAGATCACCCTCACCCACAAGGGTGACCAGCTGGCCGAGCGCGTCGTGCGTCGCCACCGCCTGGCCGAGCGTTTCCTCACCGACGTGTTGAAGCTGTCCTGGTCGCAGGCCCACCACGAGGCCTGCAAGTGGGAACACGTCATCTCCGCCGACGTCGAACGTGCACTGAACACCCTGCTCGGCAGCCCCACCACGTGCCCGCACGGCAATCCGATCCCCGGGTCCTCGCACCGCGACGAGCGGGTGATGCCCCTCGAGACCGTGCACGTCGGCGAGCGCTTCACCGTCTCGCGCATTCCGGAGGAACTCGAGGTTGCACCGGGGATGTTGGACCTCCTGGAAACGTCGAAGTTCTTCCCCGGGGCGATCGGCACCGTGGTCGCCGGCGAGATCGACGGCTCGCGCACCGTGCGCATCGACGACCACGACATCACCCTCGACGGATTCGCCACCGCCCGAATCATGATCCAGGCCTGATGCGTCGCATCGGTCCGCTCGTCGTTTCGTGCGCATTCGCGCTCACGGGTTGTGCAACGACCGTCATCGACACCGCTCCGACGACGACCGTGACGCCGACCACGACGACGATCCCGAGTGGATCGACCGAGGAGCTGCTCGCGGAACTCGACGCCCGACTCACGGATCTGTCGGCGGCGACCTTCGCCCAGGACAAGCCGAAGGCGCGCACGATCCTCGCCGACGTCGAGGCGATCTGGCTCGCACTCGAACCGCAGGCGCGCGCCACGAGCGACCAACTCGTCGACGACCTCACCCGCATCGTCGACCTTGCGCGCACGAGCGTGGTGCGCAACAGACCCGCCGAGGCCGACAAGGCCGCGCGGTTCTTGCAGCTGCTCCTCGGCTGAGTCTCAGCGCATCGAGCGCGGCAGATCGCGCGCGTGCACGACGGTGAGTCGTTGCGTGGAGCGCGTGAGCGCGACGTACAACAGGCGCAGGCCGTGCTCTTGTGACTCGACGATGTCGGTCGGCTCCACGACGACGACGCCGTCGAGCTCCAGTCCCTTCACGACGCTCACGGGAACGACGGTGAGCGAGGAATCGAGCGCACTCGCACCCGCCCGACCATGGTCGAGACCGGCCTTCGTCAACGCCGTCGACACCGCATCGGCCATCGCGTCGGGACACACGACGGCGACGTTGCCGGTCACCAACTCCCCGACGAGCGTGCGCGTGGCGTTCGCGACGACGTCGAGGAGTTCGTCTGGTCGCTGCGCGCGCAGGATCGTCGGCGGCTGGTCGCCGTCGCGCACGGAGGTCGGGGCACGCAGCGACGGCGCGGCTTCCTTCATCACCTTGTCGGCGAGCTCCATGATCTGGGACGGGATGCGGTAACCGACGGAGAGTCCGACGACGTGCGGCTCGCGCTTGTCGGGCAGGTATGCGAGCACGTCGTCCCAGTCGTTGGGGGCGAATGGACCGGTGGCCTGGGCGAGGTCGCCGACCACGGTCATCGAGCCGTTCAGCGAACGACGCTCGACCATGCGCAGCTGCATCGGCGTGAGGTCCTGCACCTCGTCGATCACGATGTGGCCGTAGGAGCGGATCTCGTCCGCCTCGTTGATCTTTCCGCTCTTGCGCGGACGCGGGCCGAGCCCGGCGAGCGCCTCGTCGAGCAACGCCACGTCACCCTCGGACCACACCACCTCGCCGAGTGAGGTGCTGCGGGCGCGATGCAGCGACTCGCGCTCCTCCACCGTGAGCACTCCTTGGCTCGCCAGGCGCAACAGCGCGTGCGAACCGAACAGGTCGTGCAACAACTCGCCCGGCGTGAGCACCGGCCACATCCGGTTGATCGCGGCGCGGAACTCGAGGATCTCGCGCAGACCATCGCGCAAGGCATCGAGGTCGACGTCCTGGTTGCGGCCGGTCGCCGCCATCGCCGCGACGACTTCGTTCTCGACGAACCTGCATGCCGCGTTGTGTCGTCGATAGCGGCGGCGGGCGTCGTTGACGATGCGCGCGGATTCCTTCGCGCGCAGACGCAGGTTGCTCGCACCGTAGGGAATGACGAGGTCCTCGCGCAGTGGACGCTCGCGGTCGCGGATCGCCTTGGCGATCACCTTGGTCATGCGCACGTCACCCTTCACGCGCCTCGTGAGGTCGTCCTCGCGGACGCCGATGCGGTGTCCCGGCACGAGGTCGGCGAGCACCATCTGCTCCACGCCGGCCTCACCGAGCGACGGCAACACGCGCTCGATGTAACGCAGGAACACGCGGTTCGGTCCGATGACGAGCACGCCCTGGTCCTCGAGCGGGAAGCGATGCGTGTACAACAGGTATGCGGCGCGGTGCAACGCGACGACCGTCTTGCCGGTTCCCGGTCCACCCTGCACGACGAGCACGCCTGCGTGCGGCGCGCGGATGATCTCGTCTTGTTCCGCCTGGATCGTCGCGACGATGTCGCCGAGCTGACCGGTGCGACCGCGCGTGAGTGCGCTGAGCAACGTGCTGTATCCACGGATCCCCTCGCGACCGGTGACGGTCGTGAGACCCTCGTCGTGCCCGACGCCGAGGTGCCCTTCCCCGAACAGTTCGTCTTCGATGCCGAGCAACGTCTTTCCGTCGACGGCGAAATGTCGACGACGCACGAGGCCCATCGGCTCGCGACCCGTCGCGCGGTAGAACGGCTCGGCGACGGGTGCGCGCCAGTCGACGACGACGGGCTCGCGATCCTGGTCGGCGACCGCGAGTCGGCCGATGTGGAAGCTCTCGAGTGGCGCATCGGCGTCTGCGGCTCGGTCGATCCGACCGAAGACGAGGGCCGCGTCACCGAGTTCGAGCTGGGTGAGTCGCGCGAGCAGCTGCTCGTCGAAGGCGTTGCGCTCGTAGCGGGCCTGGAAGGTCCCCCCGGTCGAGGCCTCGTTCAGGTCCCGGATGCGCCACGCGTCGGTCTTGCTCCGCTCCAGGCAGTCGTAGGCCCGGTCGATGTGGGCCTGCTCGGCCTCGTGGTCGGGGTGCAGATGGCTCATTTTGGGGTTCATCAACTCTACCG
>CAYSRZ010000011.1:0-16229 GCA_964433615.1 uncultured Acidimicrobium sp.
CGATCTGCTTGTTCGCCCCGTGGAGCGAGTTGAAGGTGTGGAAGAACTCCTCCTGCAACCCTTCCTTGCCCTCCATGAACTGGATGTCGTCGATCAACAGGACGTCGACCTCGCGGTAGCGGCGCTTGAAGGCCGCGATCGTGTTGCTGCGAATGCCGTCCACGTATTCGTTCAAGAACGTCTCGGTGGAGACGTACCGCACCTCGTAATGCGCGTAGTTCTGGTGCACGTAGTAGCCGATGGCGTGCAACAGGTGGGTCTTGCCGAGTCCGGCGGAACCGTAGATGAACAACGGGTTGTACGAGCGACCCGGCGTCTCTGCCACGCGCTGGGCGGCGGCGAGTGCGAACTGGTTGCTGGTGCCCTTGACGAAGGTCTCGAAGGTGTAGCGAGGGTTCAGGCCGACTGCGGTTCCCTTGCCCGTGCGCGACTTGGACACCGTCGTCTCCGGCTGGCCGACCGTCGGGTTGAGCTGTGCCGGCAACGTCGGAGCCGGGGTGGCGCGCTCGGCGGCGTCGAGGTCGGCACTGGACTGTACGTCGACGTGCAGTTCGCGATCGCTTGCACCGACCTCGTCGAGCGCATCGCGCACGAGCGACATGTACCTCGTGAGAATTCGTTCCTTGATGTAGGTGTTCGGCACCTGGAGGCGCAAGCTCATCTTGTCGTCGGCGACCGCGACGGCATCGTTGAACGTCGAGAACCAGACGGCCTCGGACACTTGTGCGCGCAACACCTGCGCGGTTGCCTGCCAGACGTCATCATGCGAAGTCGTTGTCACTCCCTGTTCCACAGACACCCCCTTTTCGATATCCACAGCACTATCCACAGGGTGTGGAAGTGCCCCTACGGTGAGGCAGGGAAAGCGAAGGTAGCAGGTTTTCCACAGGCGGAAAAAATGCGCATCGCCCTGTAGAGTGCATACCCTTGCAGTCCGCAGCGGGTCAACCGATTCGTTGCACCATCAGGCCGGCTTGCCAGCCACACGATCGAGGAGGCGTGCGTGAAGCGCACATTCCAACCCAATAACCGACGCCGTTCCAAGAAGCACGGCTTCCGCAACCGCATGAGCACCCGCGCGGGTCGCGCCGTCCTGAAGTCCCGTCGGGCCAAGGGCCGCCACCGCCTGTCTGCTTGATCGGGCGACTCCAGCTCCGTAGCGATTTCACCCGCCTCGCCGAGGGGGGAACATATGTTCGCTCAGGTGGGCTGTGGTGCCGCATGATGCTCGACCCGACCCGCTCCCACGCCCACGTGGGCTACGCCATTGGGCGCTCCTTCGGGGGTGCCGTTGCTCGGAACCGGATCCGCCGTCGCCTCCGGGTCCTCCTCGCCAGCCATGCTGAGCGCCTCCGACCTGGGCTCTATCTGGTGGGCGCCCAACCGTCGCTCGACGGGTCCTCTGCCCAGGCGTTGGCCCGGAGCGTTGACGACCTCATCACCCAGATATCCAAGCGCTATGAGTGAGGTAACCACCACTCAGCGAATGGAACGGCGGATGCTGCGCGCAATCGCCTGGTACCAGTCGCTGCGCCCCGGCCACCCCTCCCCGTGTCGGTTCTTTCCCTCGTGTTCCGAGTACGCCTCGGACGCGATCACCGTTCATGGTCCCTGGAGAGGACTGTGGCTCGCGATTCGTCGGCTCAGCCGGTGCCGTCCGTTCGGGCCGTCGGGGTACGACCCCGTTCCCGAACCCGCCGAAGTGACCCATTCGTCCCGTACCGTCATGGATGCCCACGACGCGACCCGTGAAAGTTGTTGACCCTCATGTTCGAACTCGCCGCCCGCCTGATTGCTGCGTTCTATGCCTGGACCCACAGTTACTCCGTCGCCATCGGTCTCGTCGCGATCGTCGTCATGCTCCTCATCACGCCACTCACCCTGAAAAGCACGAAGGGCATGTTGGAGATGCAGCGCTTGCAACCCGAGATGCGCAGGTTGCAGCAGCAACACAAGGGTGATCGTCAGCAACTGAACGCCGAGATGATGAAGCTCTACCAGGAGCACAAGGTCAACCCGCTCGCCTCCTGCCTGCCGCTGCTCGCCCAGATGCCGGTGTTCATCATCATGTTCCGTGCACTCGACGGTCTCGGCAAACGAGTCGATGGCTTGCTCTCGCCGAAGTACTTGAACGAGACCTCTGAGTTGTATCTGTCGCTCAAGGGCAAGACGGAGATGCGTTCGTTCGGTCTCGACCTGTCGATCACTCCGCAGGCCGCGGTGCAGGACAACTTCGGCAAGGGACTCATCTACGTCGCGCTCGTCGCTGCGCTTGCCGCGCTGTACTTCATCCAGCAACGCATGGTCGCTTCGCGCACGGTGAGCCCGACGATGTCGGCGACCCAAGCCAAGGTCATGCAGTATCTGCCGGTCGCCTTCGCGGTCTTCCAGTTGTTCCTGCCGACGTCACTCGTCGTCTACTACATCGTTCAGGCAGTCGTGCGCATCGTGCAGCAGTACTACATCACGAAGCGCTTCTACGGAAACGACGATTCGCTCGGCCGCCAAGCACAGGCCGCGAGCGCCAAGGCGCGCGACATCGCGCAGTCGGAGAAGCAGTCGAAGAAGGAAACCCCGAAGTCGAACGAGCCGTTCCAGAGCAAGCGCGTCACCCCGCGCAAAGGTTCCGAGTCGTCGTCGGTCGCTCGTCGGCCGCAAGCACCGGGCAAGAACCGCACTGGATCGCTCGATCGCAAGAAGAAGAAATAGTTCGCATCACACCAACACGCACACGTGTTGACGACAGAGAAATGAGACATCCATGGAATGGGTAGAAACGACTGGTGACACGATCGAAGAGGCCAAGAGCGCCGCACTCGATCAGCTCGGCGTCGCGGAAGACGACGCAGAATTCGAGGTTCTCGAAGAGCCCAAGCAGGGCCTCTTCGGTCGTACTCGCGGCGAGGCTCGCGTGCGCGCACGCGTGCGTCCGACGTCGCCACGAGCCAAGGCCGAGCGCCGCGATCGCGGCCCCAAGCGAGAGAAGCGTCAGGGTGACACCAAGCGCGGCCCACGCAAGGAGCGCACCGCAGAGCGTGCACCGCGCGCCGAGCGCGAACCACGCACGAACAGCACGCCAATCGATCCAACCACGGTGAGTGCTGCTGCGACCACATTTCTTGAGGGGTTGTTGGTGGCGAGCGACATTCGCGGATCCGTGTCCGTGGCAGTGTCCGGTGAAGACATCGACATCAATGTCGACGGCGACGGCGTGTCGATGTACGTCGGGAGCAAGGGCGCCACGTTGATGGCCCTGCAGGACCTCACCCGTGTCGTCAGCCAACGCCGTCTTGGAGACCACGAGACCCACCTGCGCGTGGACGTCGCCCAGTATCGCGAGAAGCGCAAGGAGGCACTCGGCCGGTTCGCGGTCAAGGTGGCCACCGATGTCTTGTCAACGGGCCAGCCCCGGGTCCTGGAGCCGATGAACTCGGCGGACCGCAAGATCGTCCATGACGCACTCGTGGACATGGACGGCATCGCCACGCGCTCCCAGGGCCAGGATCCGCACCGCCGCGTGGTGGTTGCGTTGGCCGACGGAGACACCTCCTCCGCTGAGTGACCCCGACTACCCTGACGGGTCGTCGCCATGTCTGATCTCCGCGCCCATCCGGGGCTTCTTCGCGTGTTTGCTGAGGCCCAACGCGTGGGCGCGCTCGGGCCGGTTGCTCCAGAGGACGTCATCGCCCACTCCCTCGCGTTCGTTGAGGTCATTCCGACCGCGGCCCACACGCTGGCCGACCTCGGCACCGGTGCGGGGGTACCGGGGCTAGTTATTGCCGTTGCGCGCCCCGAACTCGAGGTCATACTCGTCGACCGTCGCGCAAAACGCATCGATGCCCTGCAGCGAGCGATCCTCAGCCTGGGCCTGGGGACCCGTGTTCGCGCCGTCTGTGGCGAGGCGGAGGCGCTTGGCCGGGGTGTCTACCGTCGGTCGGTCGACGTGGTGACCTGTCGAGGATTTGGCTCCCCTGAGATCACGATCCGTCTTTCAACGCCCTGGGTCGTGGACGGGGGAATCGTGGTCATCAGTGAGCCACCAGAGGAGCGCGGGGACCGCTGGACAGCTGTGGATCTCGCCGCGGCTCACACCGAACACCCGACCCGGATTGGTCCACTCGCGGTGTTCCACGTGAAACATCCGACCCCCTAATCCCTCGGAATGTTCCATGTGGAACATTCCAAAGCCCGATTTTCAGGGTTTTTGGTTCCACGTGGAACATCCACCACCCTGGGAGACCCGAGAAGTAGCGTGGTTGGTATGAACGAGCCTGGATCCCCCTCCAACGGCCCCCGTCCAACCCCCCGGATCATCGCCATGGCGAACCAGAAGGGTGGGGTCGGGAAGACCACGACGACCATCAATTTGGGCGCCTGCCTTGCCGAACAGGGCTATCGGGTGTTGCTGATTGACCTTGACCCGCAGGGCAATGCCAGCACAGGACTGGGCCTGAACACACGCGACATGGACCGCAGCGTGTACCACGTCCTGCTGGATGAGACCCCACTCGAGGATTGTCTGGAGCCAACCGCCGTGAAGAACCTCTTCGTGGCTCCTTCCAATCTTGACCTGGCAGGGGCAGAGATCGAGCTGGTGCCTGCCATGGGCCGTGAGACCCGCTTGAAAAAGGCCATCGACGCGATCATTGACCAGTTTGACTACGTCTTGATCGACTGTCCCCCGTCGCTCGGCTTGTTGACCGTCAATGGGCTCACCGCCGCCCATGAGGTCATCGTGCCAATCCAGTGCCAGTATTACGCGCTCGAGGGACTTGGTCAGTTGCTGCGCAACGTCGATCTCGTAAGCAAGAACCTCAACCCAGGCCTGGGAGTGAGCACCATCATCTGCACCATGTTCGACACCCGCACCAAGCTCTCCAGCGACGTCGTCAGCGAGGTCCGCGAGCACTTCGGCGACAAGGTGTGCAAGAACGTCATCCCCCACAACGTTCGATTGGCTGAGGCACCGTCGCACGGCAAGCCGATCACGACGTTTGATCCATCATCCACCGGTGCCAAGGCGTACCGCGCAGTTGCATTGGAGGTGAGCGGTGGCGCGCCGGAGCGGGCTCGGTAAGGGTCTCGACGCGCTGATCCCGACTGGATCGGGTACGCAGCCGCCGAGTGGGGGGTCGTCGACGGGACTGCGTGACATCCCGGTGTCGTCAGTCAAGCCCAACCCCAATCAGCCCCGCGTGCACTTCGACGAGGAGGCACTCGCTGAACTGACCTCATCTGTTCGAGCGATAGGAGTACTCCAGCCCATCTTGGTTCGACCGCGGGGTGATGAGTTCGAGTTCATCGCTGGTGAGCGTCGCTGGCGTGCGGCTACTCGTGCGGGTCTCAGCACCATCCCTGCGATCGTGCGTGTCACCGATGACGTGTCATCGGTCGAGCAGGCCCTCGTTGAGAACCTCCATCGTCAAGACCTCACACCCCTCGAAGAGGCCGCTGCATACAAGCAACTCTTGGATGACTTCTCGATGACCCATGAACAAGTCGCAACCAAGGTGGGCAAGAGCCGTTCGGCGATCACGAACTCGTTGCGACTGCTTGCCCTTCCCGCAGCCGTGCAACAACTCCTCGCTGACGGTCGACTCACCGCCGGTCACGCCAAGGCCTTGCTCGGTACCCCCGATCGCACGTTGCAGGAACGCCTTGCGCGCCAGGCAGTGGATGAGGCCTGGACCGTGCGTGCGGTCGAAGACGCGGTGCGCGATGCGCTTGGGACGAACAAGTCACCGACAAGTGGCAAGCCCGCCTCGTCCTCGTCGAGTTCTTCTCGCGGCGCGACGACGACTGCGCTTCGACCCCCGGGTCTGCTCGAGCTCGAGAACTTGTTGAGCGAACACCTTCAGACGTCGGTCAGCGTGTCGATGGCCGGCAAGCACGGGCGCATCACGATCGACTTTGCCGACCTCGCCGATCTCGAACGGATCTATCGCGCGATGACCGAAGTCGACCCTGACGACGACTGATTTCGTCTCACCCTGTCGTTGACGGTCAGCGTCAACCTGTGGTTGACCTTACGCACATCGTGGGGACAAAGCTGTGGATAACCCTAGGAACCAGGCTGTGGTGGGGTTTCCAGCCACTGGATGAGCGCTGATCCCAGGAGCGTGCCCACGGCCACCTCGTCGGACGCTGTGCCTGTGGCGAGGTTCCCAAGGTCCACGACCACCGCGGTCATTCTGGTTTCACGAAGAACCGACAGACGAGCGCCGACGACACCAGGACGGGTCGTCAGGTGCCCAACCATTGCGTCGGCGAGTGAGTTGGCGAGGGACTTGCCCAATTCGGAGACGAATCGTTCGGTCTCGAAATGGGAGATCGTCACCGAGTCGGCGGTGGACGTCACGATCCCGAGATAGACGCGGGCGTCGAAGGAGTTTGCGGTCAGGGCGTGCTGGTGTTCGTCCGTGGTGTCGGCGATCACCACTTCGGTGCCGTGATCTCGAAGGTGTCGGGTGGCCTGTCGAACGACGTTGCGTGCGGAGCCGAACGAACCGACGACGACATGCGTCCTGGTCTCGGATCCTGGGTCGCGAAGCAGTTCTCCTTCGCGTACTGCGACGATTCCTGGACCCGATCCGGATTGTCCACTGACTCGTTCGAGGAGACGCAAGGTCTTGGGACCACAGATGCCGTCGACGACGAGCCCCGAGTTGTGTTGGAACTCGATCAACGCCCGCACCGTGAGTGGTCCGAAGATGCCGTCGGTCTTGCCGCAGTCGAATCCCAACTTGGCCAGCGTGGACTGGAGGTGTTCCACGTCGTCACCGCGTAGGTGTGGGGAAGTGAGATAGAGGAGTCGTGACCCGAGCAGCCACGACGATTCCACGAGCAACTGCCAGGTGGCCTGCGTGCACACGCCGTCGGCGGGCAGACCCCTGCTCGACTGGAACGAGATCAGCGCATCGGCGGTGACGTCACAGAAGTAACCGACCTCGACACCGTCGTCGCTCAGCAGGCCCAGGGCCTGCAAACGCCGTTGGACGTCGCGAACCGCGCTCCCGCGCTGGCCGCGAGTTAGCGGGAAGCCGGAAGAAATTCCGCCAACTCCTGCAACAGCTGACTCTTGCCCTTAGCGCCGACGAGGCGCTTGACGGCCTCACCGTTCTTGAACACGATCAGGGTGGGGATGCTCATCACGTTGAAGCGCATGGCAATGTCGCCGTGGTCGTCGACGTTGAGCTTGCCGATCTGCAACTTGCCGGCCTGTTCGGTGGCGAGCTCGTTCAGCACGGGAGCGATGGCCTTGCACGGTCCGCACCACTCGGCCCAGAAGTCGACGAGGACTGGCATGTCCGCAGACCGTACGGTTTCGTCGAAGTTCGCAGATGTGAGGGTCGCAATGTTGCCGGCCACGATGTTCTCCTTGGTGAAATGCTTGCCTGTCACAACACTACGTGTCGGGAAGTTATTCCACTCGCCTCAGTGCTGTGCCTCAAGCCACCGCTCGCAGTCGATCGCGGCCATGCATCCCGAACCCGCGGCGGTGATCGCCTGTCGATAGGTGTGGTCTTGCACGTCTCCGCATGCAAAGACGCCGTCGACGTTGGTGTAGGTGGAGCCAGGCTTCGTGACGAGATACCCGGTGTCTTCCATGTCGAGCACACCACGGAACAGATCCGTGTTGGGGCGGTGACCGATCGCAACGAACACACCCGTCACGTCAAGCGACGACGTCGCACCGGTGACGGTGTCGCGCAACTCGACGCCACTGACGCTCGTATCACCGTTGATCTTGGTGACCTGTGAGTTCCAGATGAAGGAGATCTTCGGGTTGGCGTGCGCACGGTCTTGCATGATCTTCGACGCACGCAACACGTCGCGGCGAACGACGATCGAGACCTTGGAGGCGAACTTGGTGAGGAACTGTGCTTCTTCGAGCGCGGAGTCGCCACCGCCGACGACGATGATCTCCTGGTTGCGGAAGAAGAATCCGTCACAGGTTGCACAGGTGGACAGACCGTGACCGATGAGTCGCTCTTCCTCGGGGAGACCCAGCATGAGCGACTGCGCTCCTGTGCTCACGATTACCGCATCGGCGGTGTAGTGCGTGTCGCGCACCCATGCCTGGAACGGGCGTGAGGAGAAGTCGATCTTGGTCACCTTCTCGGTGATGAATTGTGCACCGAAGCGCGCAGCCTGCTCCCTGCAGCGCATCATCAACTCTGGGCCCATGATGCCCTCGGGGAAGCCGGGGAAGTTCTCGACCTCGGTCGTCAGCATCAACTGACCGCCGGGTTGGTCGGACGTGGAGGAGGGCTCGCCCTCGATGACGAGCGGCTGCAGGCTCGCGCGGGCGGTGTAGATCGCCGCCGTGAGGCCGGCCGGACCCGAGCCGATGATGAGCACTTTGGTGTGTTGAGACACGATGCGTCCTTTGACGTGGGGTGAGTACCCCGAATCTAGTCGGGCGCTCGTTCAGCGCTCGGGGTGACGTCGACGCAACGCGAACATACCGACGAGGACGAAGATCGTCCCGAGTGCGACGTAGCTCACCCAGACCGCGGTGTCTCGCGACCACCACAGGTCGAACAATTCGTTGGCGGCCCGGAAGAGTCCGATCAGTGCGACGACGAATGCCGCGCACGCACCGACGACGATGAAGATGCCGAACACGATTGCGCGCACGACGACGATGAGTGGCTTCGTGGTGCGGTCACGCACTCCGTCAAGGACGCGGTCGATCAGGTCGACGGCACGGGTCGCCCATTTCGGGTCGGACAACGACTTGAAGGCCACGAGGTGAGGCTAACCCTGTTGGAAAGTGATGCCAGCGAGGAGCGACTGGTACGGATTGCTCGAACTGCAACCAGGACTGACGCCAGCTTCGCGCAATGCGACGAGGATGTACTGCGCCGGCTCGGTCAGGGCAAAGACCGCCCCCGCCCGCTTCGTGTTGTACTTCTTGGACACCCGCGGACCCCATGCGGCGATGTCACCAGGCGGTTGGTCGTTGGCGGCGAAGACCTCGATCGTCCATGGCGCGTTGCGCATGCCGATCTTCAACGTTCCCGTCGCTGGCGCACTCAAGGTGACGAGCAACCCGACGAACTCCTTGCTGCCGAAATATTGGTTCGCATAACACGTCGTCGACCACAGGGTCTCTGGGTTTCCGTCAAGCAGGTTCGGGACCAACGCCTCGTTCTCGACGCCGTCGTCTCCGTTCGGGTCGAAGCTGACGATCGACTGGATCGCCGCAGGAGCATCCGTCACTGGTTGTTCGACGATCGTCTCTGGAACCACTGCGACCTCGTCTTTTCCTCCGAGTTGCATCAGGATCGTCGCGGCGAGCACGCCGACCGATGCGAGCATCGCAAGCAGGCGCAGTCCGTTGCGTCGTGCATCTCGTTTGGTGAGCCCGCGTGGTGCGTTCGGGGTCGCGCGCGGCATCACCGTCGTCAGCGCAAGTTCCCCTTGGTCGTCGACGACGTATTCACCCGACGTCGCGGGCTGCACGATGGGTGTCGTCACGTCGACGTGCGGTGCGAGCGCGGCGGTCAGTGCGGCGCGCGCCTCGGTGCCCGTGGCGAATCGCTCGTCGGGGTGACGGGCGATGAGACGGTGGATCACTTTCACGAGTTGTGGCGACAAGCTCGGGCGCAGACGGCCGAGGTCGGTTGGCTCGCGCTGCAGTCGCGCAAGTGCGGTGTCGGCATCCGATTCGCCGACGAACGGCACTCGACCGGCCAAGCACTCGTACAACACGAGACCAAGGCTGTAGAGGTCGGCGCGACCATCGAGTGGTTTGCCACGAACCTGCTCGGGCGACAAGTACTTCGCGGTGCCCATCATGATGTTGTCGCTCGTCAGGTCGCGACCCGTCGGGTTGGCCTCCTTGGCGATGCCGAAGTCGGCGAGCAACACGCGACCTTGTGGCGTGACGAGGATGTTGCCGGGTTTCACGTCGCGATGGATGATTCCGCGAGCGTGTGCTTCGGCAAGTGCGGCGGCGATCGACACGCCGATGTGCACGGTCAACTTCGGCCCCAGTCGCTTCTGGCGGTCGAGGATGTCGCGCAGGCTCTTGCCTTTCACATACTGCATGACGACTGCTTGCTGACCCTGGTAGTCAAGGCAGTCGTAGACGGCGACGATGTTCGGGTGCGTGATGCCCGCACACGCCTTGGCTTCGCGACGGAAGCGCTCGGCAGCGTCCTCGTCGCTTGCGAGATGGGGCTTCAGCAGTTTGACGGCGACTTCACGATGCAAGAAGGTGTCGGTGGCGAGCCACACCTCCGCCATGCCGCCGCGGGCGATGCGCCGCTCCAACGAGTAACGCCCGCCGATCGGGGCAGGGTGCGTTCGTTGTTGCGCCATTGTCGGACAACGACGCTAGTGCTCAACCCTTGTGCAGTCAGGGAATGTCGGTTGCGACGACCCTTCGTCAGTCGACGTGGTACGCGACGCCGATCGTGCCCGACCCGGTGTGCGATCCGATGATCGGTCCGATGTCGCCGACGACGATGTCGTCGCGATAGGTCGACTTCAACTCATTGACGAGATCGTGGAAGTCGGTGCACTGGGCCTGCAGGATCGCGAGGTTGCTGATGTTGCCCGCCTCACGCACCTTGGTTGCGAAGAAGGCGAGGGCCTTGCTGCGGGTGCGCTGGCGGCCGCCCTCTTCGACCTTGCCGTTGCGGATCTCGATGACCGGCTTGATCGACAGCGTGGTGGCAAGGAAGGCCTTGGCGCCACCGATGCGGCCACCTTTCTTGAGGTTCTCCAGGGTGTCGAGGACGCCCCACACGCGAGCGCGCGATGCGAAGTCTCGGGCCGCGCGCTCCACCTCGTCCAACGTTGCGCCGCTCGCAGCAACCTTGGCGGTGGCGACGGCGGTGATGCCCTGGCCCATGGAGGCCGAGCGGCTGTCCACGACGCGCACCGAGATGTCCCCGGAAAGGGCCTTGGCGGCGAGCTCCGCGCTCTGCATCGTTGCCGACAACTCAGACGACAGCGACACGACGACGATTCCCGTGGCGCCCTGCGAGGCAAGTCGACGGAACTCTGCCTCGAACTGACCGGGCGATGGCGCCGCGGTCTCCGGAAGAACCGGCGACGACGAGCATCGCTCCCAAAACTGGGGGACCGTCAGCGACTGACGGTCGATGAACTCCTCGTCACCGAAACGGAACGACAACGGCACGATGCCGATGCCGTGTTGGTCGACGAGGTGTTGTGGGAGGTCACACGCGCTGTCCGTGACGATGCGAATAGTCATGGTCGTCAGCGTATCGCAGGGTGTTTTTCCATGGTGTTCTCCCGCTTGCGCTTGCGCCAGTGGGCGACCCACCACGTCGCCAGGATGAGTATCGCCGCACCGCTCACGAGTTGGCCGAGTCCCGAGATCGTCGTGACACGCGCACCGATGCGGATGGTCTGGCCGATCTGATGCAGGCCGTCGGGCGTCGTGAACTTCACGTCCACGGGGAAACGTCCGTTGGCCCGAGCGACCACATCGACGACGACGTCGGTCGAGCCGTTCGCAGGAATCGTGACGACCCGTGTCTCACCGGGAAGTTGGAGTTTGGCGGAAATGATCGACACGCCGATCGTGAGGTCGACGTCCGACCCATTGCGGATCGGCAGGCGCAACGTTCCCTCGCGGCTGCCGAGGGTGAAGGACAGTCCGTCGGGAAGGGAGATCGACGAACGGATGAGGCGTGCGCGGGATCGCACACCCTTCGCATATGCGTCGAGCGTCGTTTGGTCGAATCGATCGTCGTTGAGCACGAGGAGCGACCGTTGCCATTCGTAATTTTGTGGTGCACTCGCGGGAATCAGGGCTTGGGTGATGCGCACGAAGGAAGTCACCTCGTCGATGGTGGGCCGTGACGCACCGACGTCGACACGATTGATCGTGGGGAGCGACGTCGTCGAGTCGCTCGTCGTCACCGGGTTGGTGCGCGAGATTCCCACCACGTTCAACTGCGGAGCTCTGTCGAGGGCCACGAGGAGTGGGACTGCGACGAGCGGGTTGGGAACTTCGCCGCGGGTGTTGCCGAGAACTGCGTGTAGTTGTCGCACCTCGCCACCGGCGTCGGCGACGGCCTGGCGCGACAAGATGAGCGACGCGGCGATGCGGGCCGCATCGACGACGGGTGTCACTCGGTCACCGGTGAGGAGCTCCGCATACTTCGGGTCGATCGCCTTCACGGCGACGGAGTCGTCGACCGTCGATCCGACGCGGTAGGTCTTCAGGTAGTTGTCGAGCGACCCAGATGCTTGGGCTGCGTTGGGCGTGACGACGATGGTCGATACGCCGGAGCGGCGCAGCATGTCGATGCCGTCTCGGTCCACTGGTTGTCGTGCGAGCCACGCCTGTGCGTTCAGTGGCGCGTCACCGTTGTGCAGGTCCAGCACTTCGCGTCCCGTGCGCAACAACTCCTCGAACGTCTCGCCGAGTCCGGCACGCTGTGCACTCGACGGGTCGAAGGGCACATAGGTCTGTTGCACCGACTCGTGTCGTTGCATCACCGAGCTGATGCGCGTCAGCAGCGAGATGTCGGCCGTGGAAGTCGAGCGCGCGAGGCTGTCGATCACCTCTGGTTCGACACCGAGCGTGAGAGGGCCACCTTCTGCAGATCCGATCGAGACCAGATCCTCGAGGGTGGCACGCGTGTCGTCGTCGACGACGATCGTTCCGTCGGGCTGAAGCATCGGTCGATCGACGGTCGATGGTGCTCCGACGACGAAAGACACCTTCATGCGCGCCACGTTCGTGTCGGCTGGGAAGTAGTTGACGGCGGTGGTCAGTCGAGCGCGGACCTCACCACCGATCGCCACGACAAGTTCGACGGGGTGGATCCCGTCTTCGCGCAACGCGAGGCCACCTCGGCCTGCTGCCATGAGCACGACGAAGTCGCCGGCGGGCGTGCGCTCCAAACGGCGGGTGAGGGCACCGAACACCGCGACCGGGTCCCCTATGGGCTGTTGATCGAGCGCCGCATCCAAGTCTCGAGTGGTCGCGACGGGCCCAAACGCGCGCACCGTCAACGTCGCAGTGTTCGACGAGCCCATGAGTTCGCGAAGTCCGTCGTCGACCACGTTGAACACGAAACGGAACTGACGATCACTGGCGACGTTGAAGTTTTGTGCGACGAGTCGCAGATCGACGCTCGCCGCAGTTGCCGTGCCGAGACCCGTCAGTTGACAGACGATCAACACAAACACCGCAAACGCTCGTCGCACAGCCTCTAACCTACTTGTCGTGGTTCCTGAGCGGTTTGCGCCAGTGTTGGCCGAAGTGGCTCCGCTCGGAGAATTGTTTCGCACGGCGAACAAGCGACTGTTCCTCGTCGGTGGAAGCGTGCGCGACCTGTTGATGGATCGCGAGACGAGCGAACTCGACTTCGACTTCACGACGAATGCGACCCCCGACGAGATCAAGTCGATCATCTCGGGTTGGGCCGATTCGGTGTGGACCCCAGGTGAGCGCTTCGGCACGATCTCCGCAGGGAAGTCGGGTCGCACCTACGAGATCACGACGCATCGCGCCGAGGCGTATTCGCCCGACAGTCGCAAGCCAGACGTGCGGTTCTCCGAGCGCATCGAGGACGACCTGTCACGTCGGGACTTCACCGTCAATGCGATGGCACTCGAGATCACCTCCGATGCTCCGTCGCTCGTCGACCCCTATGGGGGCCTCGCCGATTTGATGGGCAAGGTCCTGCGCACGCCGCTGTCGGCCACCGAGAGCTTCTCCGACGATCCGCTGCGGATGATGCGCGCGGCGCGCTTCATCGCCGGCCTGCAACTCACGCCAGTCGATGAGCTCGTCGCTGCGGTGCGAGCGATGGCGGACCGGTTGAAGATCGTCTCGGCCGAACGCATCCGTCACGAACTCGATCGACTGATGGTCACCGAACACCCGACTGCCGGCTTGTGGTTCCTCGTCGACACCGGGCTGGCCGAGCACTTCTTTCCGGAACTCCCCGCGATGCGCCTCGAGCAGGATCCGATCCACCGCCACAAGGACGTCTTGACACACACCTTTGCGGTCGTCGAAAACGTAAGGCCGGACGCAGCCACCGACTTCGACTTTCGCATCACCCGACTTGCGGCCTTGTTCCACGACATCGGCAAGCCGCGTACCCGCGGATACAAAGACGGCAAGGGCGTCACGTTCCACCATCACGAGGTGGTCGGTGCGCGGATGACCAAGGCGCGACTGAAGGCGCTCAAGTACTCCTCGCAGGACGTGGACGCGATCACCGAACTCGTCGCCTTGCATCTGAGGTTCCATACCTATGCGATGGGGTGGACCGACTCGGCCGTGCGCCGGTACGTGCGTGACGCGGGGCCGTTGTTGAACGAGTTGAACGTGCTCACGCGTTGCGACTGCACGACACGCAACGAAAAGAAGGCGCTGTTGCTTGCGCGACGGATGGACGACCTCGAACGACGCATCGCCGAGGTGATGGCACGTGAGGAGTTGGCGGCACTGCGACCCGAACTCGACGGTTCGGACGTGATGGAGATCCTCGGAATTCCACCTGGTCGACAGGTCGGTGAGGCGATGGAGTTCTTGATGGAGATCCGGCTCGAAGAGGGTCTCGTTGGCGTGGACGTCGTGACCGAGCGACTTCGGACGTGGTGGGCGCAGAGGGCCTGACTATCGTGTCGGCTCATGGCTAGGGCAAAGGGTTGGTTGAGCGCGCTGTCGCTCACCGACGACAACGGACACCAACTCGGTGGCATCGTCGACCATCGCCTCACGCGTCGAGCGCTCATCAACGAATATCGACGCGGACGACTTCGTCGCGACCAGGTCTGCGACGCCCATCCCGAACTGCTGCGGGCCTCGCGCAACTTCGGAGACGTGACGCAGGTGAAGTGCCCGATCTGTGTCGAGGACAACGTGGTGCTCGTGACGTACGTGTTCGGCCCGCGACTGCCGAGCCACGGGCGCTGCATCACCAAGCCGACCGAACTCGACGAGTTTCGTCGCGTCGCGCGTCGAGCCGTCTCCGGGGACTACACGGCATACGTGGTCGAGGCGTGTCGGTCGTGCGGGTGGCACCACCTCCTGCGCACACTTTCGCTCAACCCGGAACGCCAGGAACGAAGCCCCCGACGCCGCAGTGCCAGTCGCTAGACCACCCCGCAACAGGGGTGTGTCAGCCTGAGCGGTGTGCCGATACGCTTCGAACCTCACATACCTGCCCCCACGGGGGCTCCAGCCACCCGGCTGGAACCGAAGGGAGAATGCGCTTCATGCGTGCATATGAATTGATGGTCATCGTCGGCGGCTCGCTCGAGGAGTCGGCTGCCCACAACTGGCTCAACACCGTGACCAAGCAAATTTCTGCGGCCGGTGGCTCCGTCCACGGCACACCTGACTGGTGGGGAAAGCGCCGCCTGGCCTATCCCATCAAGAAGCAGTCAGAGGGCTACTACGCCATCTTCAACGTGGTCGCTCCTGGTGGTGCACTCGACGAGCTCGAGCGCACCCTGCGCATCGCGGACGACGTCCTCCGCCACAAACTCCTTCGCTTGCCCGACCACGAGGCAGCACGCCGCGGCATGGCCGTTGCGTCTGCATAGTCGGCGAACGAAGCACCAGACAAGGAGCCACAACACATGGCAGACAACACGATCACACTCGTCGGCAACCTCACGCGCGACCCGGAACTGCGATTCACGACGACCGGACGCGGCGTCGCCTCGTTCGGCATCGCCGTCGGTCGTCGCTACCAAGTCAACGGTGAGTGGCAGGAGCAGACCTCCTACTTCAACGTGACCGCATGGGGTCAGCTCGGCGAGAACGCCGCGGCATCGTTGACCAAGGGCACGCGCGTCGTCGTCACCGGACGCCTCGAGCAGCGCGAGTACACGACCCGCGAGGGTGACAAGCGCACGGCAATCGACGTGATCGCCGATGAACTCGGACCGAGCCTGCGTTGGGCAACCGCGCAGGTCGAGCGGACCCCTCGCGGAGAGGGTGGGTCCACCCGCGCTCCGCAAGCCCAGTCCGGCGAGGCAACCCCGTTCGACGGCGAAGAACCCTTCTGACCAAACACACGAATCGACTAAAGGAACACCACCATGACGAGTAAGAAGAACAAAGAGCGCGCAGCAAAAGCTGCGATGCGCAAGTACAAGAAGCGCCCGAACACGCTGAACGCCGAGAAGGTCGACTACATCGACTACAAGGACGTCACCTTGCTCCAGCGCTTCATGTCGGATCGTTCGAAGCTGAAGGCGCGACGCATGAACGG
>CAYSRZ010000012.1:0-3283 GCA_964433615.1 uncultured Acidimicrobium sp.
GGACCGAAGAAGTTCTCGCGGATGTAGTTGCCGTCCTCGACGGTGTAGCGCTGGAACTCACCGTCCACGGTGGTGTTCATCTTGTTCAACAGCACGCCGCTCGTGTCGCGGGCGAGCAACTCGTCCCACTTGGAACCCCAGATCACCTTGATCACGTTCCAGCCCGCGCCCCGGAACACCGCCTCGAGTTCCTGGATGATCTTGCCGTTGCCGCGCACCGGTCCGTCGAGGCGCTGCAGGTTGCAGTTGACGACGAAGGTCAGGTTGTCGAGCTGTTCGCGTGCCGCGAGCGAGATCGCACCGAGGGTCTCGGGCTCGTCGCACTCGCCGTCGCCGAGGAACGCCCACACGCGCGACGCCGAGGTGTCGTCGATCTGGCGATTGTGCAGGTAGCGGTTGAAGCGCGCCTGGTACAGCGCGGTGATCGGACCGAGTCCCATCGACACCGTCGGGAACTCCCAGAACTCGGGCATCAGTCGCGGGTGCGGATAGCTGGAGAGCCCGCGACCGTCGCGGCCGATCTCGCGGCGGAAGCAGTCGAGGTCGTCTTCGTTCAGGCGTCGCTCGATGAACGCACGCGCATAGACGCCCGGTGCGGCGTGACCTTGGTAGTAGACGTGGTCGCCGGCCTGGCCGTTGTCCTTGCCGCGGAAGAAGTGGTTGAAGCCGACCTCGTACAAGCTCGCCGAGGAGGCGAACGTCGACAGGTGACCACCGATGCCCTCGGCCGCCGAGTTCGCCCGCACGACCATCACGGCTGCGTTCCAGCGGATGTAGGCGCGGATGCGCCGCTCGATGTGTTCGTCGCCGGGGAACCATGGCTCGGCCTCGCGCGGAATGCTGTTCACGTACGGGGTCGACACCGTGGCGGGGAAGCTGACCTGGGCCTCGCGGGCGCGCTCCAAGAGACGCGACAGCAGGTAGCGAGCGCGGGTCTTGCCCTGCGTCTCGACGACCGCGTCGAGTGAATCCAGCCACTCCGCGGTCTCGCCCGGGTCGGTGTCGGGGAGTTGATGCACCGAGCCGTCGAAGATCATGGCGTCATTCTCGCAGAATTTCGACGGGGGTTCCTCAACCTTGGTGTCACGTCGGCAAGGATCGAGGGCGTGATTGTTGTCTATACCGATGGTGCGTGTTCGGGGAATCCCGGACCAGGCGGATGGGCGTGGGCCGTTTCACCAACGGGTGAACCCTGCGGCACGGGCGGCGAGTCGCACTCGACGAACCAACGCATGGAGATCACCGCGGTGATCGAGGCGTTGCGACACTTTACGGACACATCCGTCCCCATCGAGATCGTCTCCGACTCCACCTACGTCGTGCACTGCTTCAGGGACAAATGGTGGGAGGGTTGGATGCGACGCGGATGGAAGAACTCCCAGCGTCAACCGGTGGCCAACCGCGACTTGTGGGAGCCACTCATCGAGACGGTGCGCTCGCGAGGCAACGTCACCTTCAGCTGGGTCAAGGCACACAACGGGGATCCGATGAACGAACTCGTGGATTCCTTGGCCGTCGCCGCATCGCTCGGCTTTGCCTGAGCGGGGGTCGCCCCGTAGCGTGGTCGGCATGGATCTCAACGGAGCAAGTGCAATCGTCACGGGTGGAGCATCGGGAATCGGCGAGGCGTGCGTACGCCTGCTCGCCAAGCGTGGTGCCAAGGTCGTCGTCGCCGACATTCAGGAAGAAAAGGGCCAGGCGCTCGCCAAGGAAGTGGGCGGAGCGTTCTGCAAGGTCGACGTCACCAACACCCAGGACATCATCAACGCAGCCGAGATGGCCAAGTCGATGGGCCCGGTGCGCGCACTCGTCAACTCCGCCGGCATCGGCTGGGCGCAGCGCACCGTCGGCAAGGACGGCACCTACGACTCGGCCGCCAACATCGACGCGTTCAAGAAGGTCATCGCGATCAACCTGGTCGGCACCTTCGACTGCATCCGCATCGTCGGCACCGCGATCAGCCTGAGCGAGCCGCTCGCCAACGGTGAGCGCGGAGCGATCGTCAACCTCGCCTCCGTCGCGGCCTTCGACGGCCAGATCGGTCAGGCCTCGTACTCGGCGTCCAAGGGTGGCGTCGTCGGCATGACGTTGCCGATCGCGCGCGACCTCGCCGCAGTCGGCATCCGCGTCAACACCGTCGCACCGGGACTCATCGACACCCCGATCTACGGCCAGGGCGAGGCGAGCGAGCAGTTCAAGCAGAACCTGCAAAAGGGCGTGCTGTTCCCGCAGCGCCTCGGCTATCCGGAGGAACTCGCCTCGATGGTCGTCGAGTGCGTCACGAACAGCTACATGAATGCCGAGACGATTCGCGTCGACGGCGGCATTCGCATGCAGCCCAAGTGACCGTCGCCTGACGATCGCGCACCACGCGCAATGACCTTCGTCGTCCACCAGCATCCGTTCACTCCCTTCGACAGGGAGCCGGCCGTCGACCTCGCCTCGTTCAGGGCGATGCCGATGATGGAGGAGATGTTGCCGGTGATCGTCGCCGATGAGTTCCGCCACCGCATCGGGGCAAAGGCCCTCGACGTGTCGAACTGGTTGCCCCGCGACGCCGAGTGGGAGCCGACGATCGAGATGAAGCGTGAACTGCTCGCGACGCGACGCGACGACGTCGTCGCCCTGCACCCGGGTGGCGAGGACGTGGCCGAAGAGGCCGCGCGGCTCGTCGCCGACTATTGCGGGCGCACCATCGCCTCGTCGGGCATCGACGCCCTCGTCGAGGCCGCGCTCATGGTGCCCGACGACCTCACCGTGCTCAAGCCGGTCACGACGAGCGACGGCGAGCAGCTGCTCTTCGTCGCCGGTGTCGTGTGCTCTCCGAGTCGCTGGAATCTTTCCTCGAAGATGGGCACGGACATGCTCGCCACGCACCGACCCGTCTCGCGCTACGCAGAACACATCGGTGCGGCCGTCGACACGACCCTTCGTCGACTGAGCCCGGAGCGTCCGATCTGGCGCTCCAACTGGACGCTCGAGGACCACTGCGCGTTGTTCCAGCCCGAGTCGCCGAGCTCACCGCTCGTGGACGACCCGGCGCAGCTGTGGATCCGCATGGAACGCGAGACGTTGCGTCGACTGCCCTCGACCGGAGGGGTGTTGTTCACGATCCGCGGGTTCCAGCAACCGTTGCCCGACTACGTGGCGCGTGGCGCACACCACGCAGCGACGCTTCGCACGCTCGTCGAACGGTTGCCCGACGACGTCGCGCGCTACAAGTCGGTGTATGCGTATCGCGACGCGGTGCTCGACTGGCTCGAGCCGTACTGCGTCGCCTGAC
>CAYSRZ010000012.1:3383-15464 GCA_964433615.1 uncultured Acidimicrobium sp.
TATGCGTATCGCGACGCGGTGCTCGACTGGCTCGAGCCGTACTGCGTCGCCTGACGGGACGCGCCGCTCAGGTCGTGTAGTCGGCGTTGATCCGCACGTAGCCGTCGGTGAGGTCGCAGCCCCACACGGTCGCCGACGCAGATCCGGTGTCGAGCGAGACGTGGATGACGACGTCGGTGCCACGCATGTAGTCGCTCAACGTGGCGAGGTCTGCCGAGGCGAGCTGCGTGGGATAGACCTCTTGGGTGCCGAAGCGGATGACGACACGGTCCTGGTCGACGTCGGTGAACTCGCTGCACTTGCCGATCGCCATCGCCACGCGCCCCCAGTTCGGATCCGCACCGTGCACGGCGGTCTTGACGAGCGGGGAGTTGACGATCGCCTTGGCGACGACCTTGGCCTGACGCTCGTCGCGCGCGCAGTCGACCTTCACCTCGATCAACTTCTCCGCGCCTTCGCCGTCGCGGGCGACCTGCTTGGTGAGCGAGAGGGCGACGTCATGGAGCGCAGCTTCGAGGGCCGATGCGTCGACTCTTCCTGCCGCGCCACTTGCGAGCACGATCGCGGTGTCGCTCGTCGAGGTGTCGGTGTCCACCGAGACGCAGTTGAAGGTGCGGTCGATGACGCGGCGAAACATCGCGTCAAGCGTCTCTGGCGCGACGTCGGCGTCGGTGAAGATCAGCGTGATGAGCGTGGCCATGTTCGGCTCGATCATCCCGACGCCCTTGGCCACGCCGACGACGCGCGCGGTGCTGTTCGCGACGGTCGCCTCTGCGACCTTCTCCACGGTGTCGGTCGTCATGATTCCACGCGCGACGGCGAGTGCGTCCGTGCCGTCAGGCTTTGCGGGAAGGTTCGCGAGTCCCGCGCGCACGGCCGCCATCGGATACTGGCGACCGATGACGCCGGTGGAGGCGATCAACACGTCGCTCGGCTCGCAGCCGATCGCGCGCGCCACGCCCGCGACGACCTCGCGCGCGTTGTCCATGCCTTCGCGGCCGGTGGCGACGTTGGCGTTCTTGGAGATGACGACGATTCCTCGTGCGCGGTGGTCGGCGAGGTGCTCGCGCGACACGACGACGCTCGGTCCGGCGAAGCGGCTCTGGGTGAACACCCCCGATGCCGCGCACGTCGAGTCGGCGACGACGAGGGTGAAGTCGTCGCTCGAATCCTTGATGCCGACGTTCGTGACGTAGGCGGCGAACCCGCGCGGGAGCGCGACGCTCATGAAGCCGGAGAGAAGTGGCGCTCGAGGTTGGAAAGCGTGGCGACCATGGCCTTTTCGTTGTTCTCGAGTGCGTTCATGAGACGCAGCAAGAGGCGCGAACGGTTGTGCTTGTAGTCGAACTGCTCGGTGACGAGCGTGCCGCCCTCGACGGGGGTGAGGACGTAGCGCCAGATGTGGCCGCCGAAGTGGCGCCAGGCGATGCGGCGGTTCTCCTCGAACTCGACCACGGTGTTGGTGATCTTGTACGGCACGCCGATCTTCATGTTCATGGAGAACGTCGCACCGAGCGACAGCCTCGCGGGTGCCGAGATCTTGGCCTCCTTCACGCTGCCCGAGCCGTCGAAGACGTGGTGCTTGCGGGGGTCGGCGAGCAGCTCGAAGATCAGCCCCGGGGCGGCGGGAATGACGCGCTCGACGGAGATGATCTCGTTGACGGTGTCGTGTGCCATGCGTTCAGGCTAGGCGAGTGCGGCGAGGACCGCTTCGCCACACCGTCGACCCGAATACAGCGCGCCCTGGATGCTGCCGGTGTCGCGGTGGTCGCCGCAGACGAAGCGGTTGTCGCCGAGTGCGACGGACTGCTTCGGAGAAAACGGCGGCTTCTGGTCCACGCCACCGTGGGTGATCGCATAGGTGCGCAGGTGGCGCCAGGAGTCGACCTGCGTGCCCCACCACTCCCGCAGTTGTCTGCGCGCGATCTCCTCGAGATCTCCGTCGACGATGCCGGGCAGCGCGACGGAGATGAGGTGCTGGCCGCTCGGTGCGTAGTGCTCGGAGACGTTGCTCATCACCGCGACGTTCAACACCGGTCCCTTGCCGGTGCCGTCCAGGATGACGAGCTTTTCCTTCGTCGGGGCGACGTCGGCTGCGAAATAGACGTTGCCGACGACGCGCGAGGCGCGCTCGGGCAGCCCGAGGAGTTTCGATGCGACGGGCGACTCGGTCGCCACCACGACGGCGCGCGCAGAGATGCGCTCGCCGCTTGACGTCACGACCGTCGTTGCATCGAGCGATGCGACCGGGGTCGACAGGCGAACGGTGCCGGGACGAAGGTCGGCTGCGATCGCCTCGGGGAGACGCTGCATGCCCCGTGCTGGCACCACGCTGTCGCCGTCGGAGAGCGAACGAAAGATGATGTCGAACATTCGCCGCGAGGTGGACAGCGTCGGGTCGAGCTGGATGCCGCCGAAGAGCGGGCGAAAGAAGCGCTCGATCATCTTCGAGGAAAAGCCGAAGCCGCGCAGGGCGACGACGGTGGAGATGTCGTCACCGCGCAGCAACTCGTCGTGTCGGATGCGCTTGGCGCGCAGGCGCAACAGCGCGACGCGGGCCTTGTCGCCGAGCGTGCCGATGGGGGCGAGTGCGCTCGCGGCGATCGTCGCCGGTGCGCGGAACGGATCGCTCACCACGTGCCCCTTGCCGTTGCGCCACACGAGTGCGCCGGGATCGAACGCGCGCAGGTCGAGGGCATCGAGGTTCACCTGTCGACGCAGCTCCGGATATGCGGTCAAGATGACTTGGAATCCGCGGTCGAGGACGAAGCCGTCGACGACGTCGGTGCGCACGCGACCGCCGACTCCGTCTTGTGCCTCGAGCACGCACACGCTGCGTCCCGCCCGCTGGACGGTCTTTGCGGCCACCAATCCGGCGAGGCCGGCTCCGACGACGACGACGTCGAACTGTGGCTCGGTGGTCATTTGTTCAGAACTGCGCGCAACCCGATGTCGAGGGTCGGATGGGCGAAGTTGTATCCCGAGGCCAAGAGTGCGTTCGGCATCACGCGCTGGCCGGTGAAGAGCAGCGCGTCGGCGAGTTCGCCGCCGAGGAGGATCTTGGGTCCGAACGTCGGGATCGGCAGGATCGCGGGGCGACGCAACACCTTGGCGAGCACGGTGGTGAACTCGGCGTTCGTCACCGGGGATGGCGCAGTCAGGTTGACGGGACCGGAGACCTGTGCGGTGAGGAGGTGTTCGATCGCGCCGACCTCGTCGTCGATCGTGATCCAGCTCTGCCACTGGCGACCGTTGCCGAAGCGACCACCGGCGCCGATGCGGAACGCGAGCAACAACTTCTTCAGCGCACCACCGCGTGGGGTGAGCACGATGCCCGTGCGCAGGAACACGGTGCGCACGCCGGCGTCGATCGCCGGCTTGGCGGCCGCCTCCCACTGCACGCAGACGTCCGCGAGGAATCCCTGGCCGGCGCTCGAGGTCTCGTCGAGCTGTTCGTCGGTGCGTGGTCCGTAGATGCCGATGGCGGACCCGGAGAGGAACACCGACGGCTTGCGCGACATCGAGGCGATCGTCCGGGCGATGAGCGACGTGGTGGCGGTGCGGCTCTCGAGGATCTCGCGCTTGTAGGACGCCGACCAGCGCTTGTCGCCGATGCCTGCGCCGGAGAGGTGGATGATCGCGTCGGTTCCCTCGAGTGCGCTCGCATCGAGCGTGCCGGCCTTCGGGTCCCAGGTGATCTCACCCGACTTGGCCGCACGGCGCACGAGGGTGGTGACCTGGTGGCCCTTGGCGCGCAGGCGCTCGACGAGGGCCGTGCCGATGAGACCGCTTGCTCCGGAGATGACGATGTTCATGGTCCCAACACTACGACCGCATCGCGTGGCCCGAGTGACCGAGCCGAGGAAGGTCTATTTGTTGGCGAGAGCCTTGGTGAACGACTCGCGGTCGAAGTAGTCGCGCCACAGGGCGATCTTGCCGTCGCTCACGACGAACAGCCCGGCGATGTCGATTTCGATCCAGCGGCCGTCGATCTCGAAGCGGTCGGTGCGCTCGTTCATCACGACGCCGTACTCCATGTCGCCGCTCGACACCTGGTGGTGGACCAGCCACTCGACCTTGGTGGCAGCCGCGATGAAGTCGGAGAGGATCTGGGTCATCGCCTCGCGGCCGAAGACCTTGGTGATCGGCACGTTGTCGTACTCGCAATCGTCTGCGACCATCGCCATCGCGTCCGAGAAGTGGAACTGCTCGATGTTTTCGATGAACCGGGTGACGTACTCACCCGGATCGGTGATGGTGGTAACTGGCGTCGTGGTCACACATCCAGTGTGACAGGTGGGGTCAGGCCGACTTGGCCAATTTGGAACGCACGCCGATCGGCGCGGCGATCGTGAAGCCCGCCATGTGGCGTTCCTCTTCGTTCTCTCCGCCCCACAGACCATATTCATGGTTGTTGCGCGCGAACTCCCGACACGTGTCCTTCACGATGCATGCGTTGCACAGCGAGCGGGCCTTGGCCTCGCGACGCTCACGAGCTTGGGGGCGCTCGGCTTTCGGAGCGAAGAACAACTTCGTCTTGCCCTTGCAGTTGGCGAACTGCGTCCAGTCGATGTCGCCGACTGGTCCGACGAAATCGGTCTCGAGGTCGCTGGGTCGGGATTCGGTGAGAGACATAAGGGGTGGTCTCCTTGGTTGGGTGTATTTAACACTAAATGGAAACCACCCCAAAAGTCAAGTGACTCTCGTCTCGTGGGCCAAGCCGGGCTTGGGTCAGAGCAATTCGGCGGCCAGGCTGGCCACTTCGCTGCGTTCGCAGGCCGCCAGGGTCACGTGCCCGAAGCACTTCTGGCCCCCGAAGGCGTGGATCAGCACGGCGAGGGCGTTGTTCGACTCGCCCATGTACGGGGCGTCGATCTGGCTCGTGTCGCCGGTGAAGACCACCTTGGTGCCCTCACCGATGCGGGTGAGGATGGTCTTGAGCGTCGTCGGCTCGAGGTTCTGCGACTCGTCCACGACGACGAACTGCTGCTGGAGCGATCGTCCGCGCAGGAAGGTGACCGACTCGAGGGTCAGCTTGCCCCGGGCGGTGAGGTCGTCGATCAGGGTGCGGGCGTCGTTGCTCGAGCGCTGGTCGGTGAGCGCGACGATCGCGTCGTGGATCGCCGACATCCACGGGTCGAGCTTTTCGTCGAGGTCGCCGGGAAGGAACCCGACGTCCGCGCGACCGACGGGCACGAGCGGGCGATAGACGGCGAGACGTTCATACCGACGTTCCTCGACGACTTGTTCGAGTCCCGCCGCGATCGCCATCACCGTCTTGCCGGTGCCGGCGCGGCCGTCGAGGGCGATCACGGTGATCTCCGGATCGAGCAGCAACTCGAGGGCAAAGCGCTGTTCCTTGCTCCGTGCGCGCAGGCCCCAGGCCTCGGGGGCGTTGTGGGAAAGCAGCGTGAGTTCGGATCCGACGCAGCGGGCGAGTGCGGACTGAGACCCGCTGCGCAACACGGCGAAGTTGTTCTCGACGAGGGTCGTCGTGCCGTTCACGCTCGCCGCGTCGATTCCTCCGCTCGCATACAACGCGTCGATGTGTTCGACGGCGGTGTCGATCGTCGTCCAGCCCATCGGCCGGCTCGACATCGAGGCCCCGACCGGCTGGTGCTCGTCGGCGATCAGGCCCATGTGGGCCGCCTTGATGCGCAGGGCGGCGTCGTTGGAGATCATCCGGGTGGGCGAGGTGCGGGCCTGGCCGAGGGCGGCCCCGATGATGCGGTTGTCGGGGACCTCCGGATCGAGCCCATGTTCGACGAGCAGGTGGCGCTGGATGCCGTTGATCTCGATCTGCAGGGTGCCCCCGTTCGGGTCGTCGCTGACCGGGGCGGGGGTGGCGAGCGAACCGCCCGCCTTGCGGCGCAGGTCCTCGATCGCGCGCAGTGCGGTGCGCGCGGAGCGACCGACGTCGTCCATGCGCGTCTTCAACGAGTCGAGCTCTTCGATCACCGTGAGTGGAATGACGACGTCGCAACCGGGGAAGTTGACGATGCAGGCGGGATCGGCGACGAGCACCGAGGTGTCGAGCACGATCCGAGTGGCGACGGTCGATGCGGCGGGCGTCTGGTGGTCGAGTTCGTCGCCCGCGATCTCGTCGCGACGCTCGGTGAGAGAGTCCTCAGTACGCAACGAAGATCACTATGGTCGCTGCGCTCGGGTCGGTGGTGGATGCCCGAGCGGCGAAACCCGCGTCGCTGGCGCGCCGGCGACTTTTCCGAAAAATTCATCCTCGGTGGGGTGATTTTGGGAAATTTTTTGGATTTTTTTCAGAAATTTTTTGGGGACGCCGACGGAGTCCCTTCTGTGGCGCCGGACACGGCGCGAATCGTCGTCGCTCGTCGCGTCGCGACACCGGTAACGATGCACGAAGCGCCGACCTCAGACGCGTCACCGTCGCGTCGCGCATCAGGTCGCGACACCTCGTAAAACCCAATACCAGTATGGGTTTGCCCGTTGTCCACAGGCCCATCGATGGCCCCACATCGCGCGTCGTTGACGCGCCGATCCGCCGCTCGGTGACGTCACGCGATCGTCGAAGAGCATCCCGTCGTTGCGTCGTCGCCGGTCGTCGTCGACGTCGTCGATCGAGCTCGATTCACCCCGTCGAAAGTGCTCCGACACGGCGAAATGCTTGCATTCGTCGCCGAAACCTATTCAGATGGTGTGCAACGGAACTCCGATTCCGAGAAAGCAAGGTAAAGAAATGACAAAAGCAGAGCTCATTGATGCAGTTGCTCAGAAGGCCGGAGTGTCGAAGGCTGATGCCGAACGCACTGTCGGCGCATTCTTTGAACTGGTCGTAGCTTCCGCAAAGAAGGGCGACAAGGTTGCATGGCCGGGCTTCGGTTCGTTCAGCACCTCGAAGCGCAAGGCCCGCACTGGCCGCAACCCGCAAACGGGTGCACCAGTTCAGGTTCCGGCTTCTGTCGCAATGAAGTTCAGCTCCAGCTCCACGCTGAAGGCTGAGCTCAACCCAAACCGTAAGTAAAGCAATACCTAAACAAGGAGAAAACAATGGCAGCAAAGAAGCGTAAGAAGGCAGCAAAGAAGGCCCCAGCAAAGCGCAAGGCCGCAAAGAAGGCTGCAAAGAAGCCAGCAAAGCGCCGTAAGAAGGCAGCGAAGAAGAAGTAGTTCTTCTTCCAGGCTTAAAAAACCAAAAAAATCGGTTCGGAGAACTGTGACTGGGGGGCGAAAGCCCCCCAGTTTTTTTATGTCTTAGAACTCGTCGAGATCGGCGAGATCGCCAGGTTCGTCGACGTCGAGGGCGAGCCGCGCGTTGCGCACCACCGCGACCTCCAGCCCTCGGCGAGCGGCCTCGGCGAGGTGCGCCGGGAAGCTGCCCGGTCCGTAGTGGGTGTCGAAGTCGGTCCCGCAGTCGAGTGCGAGCACGTTGGTTCCGTCCTCGTGCCGGTCGGGAACGAGCGTGACGACCCCCGGTCGCAGCCCCGCGACGATCGTGCCGAGCGGCGTGGCGTCGACGAGGTCGGCGTGCGTGACGAGCACCCACTCACATCCCAATGACGCGGCCTTTTCGCGTGCGTCGCTGACCGCGCCGTTCAAACCGGAGCGTCGCTGACGCAGCGCGGTCGCCCCGAGTTCGCTCGCCCACGCGAACACCGCGTCGTCGTCGGTGACGACGAGCACCTCACAATCGTCGATCGTGAGGGCGACGCGAAGGACGTTCTCTGCGAGTCGGCGGGCGAGGTCTCTTCGCTCAACACCGGACAGCGCACCCGACAGGCGGTCCTTGGCGGTCGTGAAACCCTTGACGGGAACGACGATCGCGCCGCGGCGGGACGGGCCATGCGCTGTCGACACGCGCGTAGCCTACGGCCCGAGCACACGACCTAGCCTTGCCCCGTGGGGACGCAGGTCTGCGTGGTGGGTGCCGGATCGTGGGGCACGACCGTTGCCGCACTCGTCGCACACAACGCCCCGACGACGCTGTGGGCGCGTCGAGGCGAACTCGCAGACGAGATCAACTCGACGCACGTCAACTCCGCCTATCTCGCGGGGGCGAGCCTGCCCGAGTCGCTGCGCGCATCGACCGACCTCGAAGCACTCGTGGCGAACGCAGACGTGGTGGCGATGGCAGTGCCGTCGCAGGGGTTTCGCGACGTGATGGTCGAGGTGTCGCGTGCGATCCGCCCGACGACGCCGATCGTGAGTCTGTCCAAAGGTTTGGAGCGCTCGACGCTCAAGCGCATGAGCGAGGTGATTGCGGAGGTCGCGCCTGCCAATCCCGTCGCCGTGTTGAGTGGGCCGAACCTTGCCCGCGAGATCCTCGCGGGTCAACCAGCGGCGAGCGTCGTCGCGTGTGCGAGCGACTCGGTCGCGGTGCAACTGCAACAGCTCTTTTCCCGACCGACCCTTCGCCTCTACACCAACCCCGACGTCGTCGGATGCGAGATCGGCGGGGTGGTCAAGAACGTGATCGCGATCGCCGCGGGCATCGCCCAGGGGTTCGGCTTCGGTGACAACACGAAGGCGACCCTCGTGACGCGCGGGCTCGCCGAGATGACGCGGCTCGGTGTGGCGATGGGGGCCACTCCGCTCACGTTCGCCGGTCTTGCGGGGATGGGCGACATCATCGCCACGTGTGCCTCCATGCAGAGCCGCAACACCCAGGTCGGCGTGCGCCTCGGCAAGGGCGAGTCGATCGCCGACATCGTCGCCTCCATGAACATGGTCGCCGAGGGCGTGAAGAGCTCGTCCGTCGTCGTCGAACTCGCGCACCGACTCGGAGTCGAGATGCCGATCGCCGAGCAGGTGGCGCGCGTCTGCGACGGATCGGTGAGCGCCGCCGACGCCTTGCGCGCGCTCATGTCGCGGTCCAGTCGCTCCGAATTCGACTGATCCCCGCCCGCGGCGCATCGGCAATACTGAACGACATGAATGAGGTGTCCGGGCTCGTCTCGTCGATCACGTTGTCGTCCAACGTGCGGCCCGCCTCGCACCACCTCGGCATCCGCGGCGGCGGGTTCTCCGTCACGGTGAACGAACGCGGTGCGATCACCCCCGACGACGGTTCGCCGACCCTCAACTGGTTCGTCGCGGCCGACGATCGCTGGCACACTCCCGCGACCGAGTCCGGCGTCCGCCAGCAGCGCCGTGCCGGCGTGCCGGTCGTCGAGACCCGCGTGCGCATCCCCGGCGGGGACGCGGTGCAGCGGGTGTGGTGCGTGCCGGACGGCGGCGGTCTCGTCGTCGTCGAGGTGACGAACGAGTCCACGCTGCCGATCGCCGTGGCCTTCGACCGACCCGACGTGCTGTGCGATCGCACGCCGAGCGCACTCGGTCCGCAGGGAATCGACCTGCCCGCGGGCAGCGTCGTGTTTCCGATCGGGCATTCCGCGTCCCTGCGCGTGGCCTATCGACCGAATCCCTCTCGTGCGTCGATCGGTCCGCTCGCGTCGCTTGCGGGCCACGATCAACTCCAGCGCGGTTGGCTCGCGAGCGTCGAGCGCGCGGGATACGGCGTGCTTCCCGACAAGGCGTTGCCGTCGATCGTCAATCGACTGCGCAGCGACGCCCTCGTGTTTTCGGCCCATGAGATCGACGAGTGGCCGAGCGACTTCGTGGCCGCGGGCGACGACGTCGCGGTCGTGATCGCACTGCACCAGATGACGCTCATGGGCGAGGACGTCTCGCGCCACGTCGAGGCGATCGCCGAGTGCACCGAGCGCATCCTTGCCGCACACAAGCGCGCCGGGTCGATCCCGTGGGACGCAGAGCGCGCGCTGTGGTGTGCACAGCACCTGTTCTCTTCGCTCTCCGAGGAGCGCGCCGCGCGCGACGTCGCCAAGGCCCGCAACCAACTCGCCGAGGCGAGCGCACCGCCGAACGTCGTGCCCAAGGACGTGCGCGCAGTCGCCTGGATGGAGGAGATGCTCGTGAGCCCGCGACGCGACGGCAGCGTCGGGATCCTCCATCACGGCATCCCGCAGCTGTGGCGGGGAGTGAACTTCGAGTGCCACCGCATCGTCGCATCGCCCGAACACACCGTCTCCTATGGCATCCGCTGGCACTCCGCGCGACCAGCGCTTCTGTGGGAAGTCGGCGGGCCGTTCGGCCTTCGCCTCGGCGCGGGTGCGACGGACCCGACGTGGTCGACGACGGATCCCTCCGGGGATGCGTTGCTCGCATGAAGCCGTTCCCGACGACGCAGCTCGAACGACGACTGCTCGCCGAGGGTGCGGAGTTCGTGATCGGACTCGACGAGGTCGGCAAGGGCTCGTGGGCCGGTCCGCTCGTGGTCGGCGCGGCGGTGTTGCCGCGCGAGGTGATCGATGCAGAGGACGGCGCGCAACGCATCGGTGGGGCGAGGGACTCCAAGCAACTCACCGAGAAGCGTCGCGAGGCGATCTTCGACCTCGTCGCCGCGGGATGCCGCGCGTGGTCGATCGGTGAGGCGAGCCACGCCGAATGCGACTCACTCGGCATGGTCGAGGCCCAGCGCCTCGCCGCACGTCGCGCGATCGACGCGCTCGCCGTGACGATGCCGGTGGGCAGGGCGGCGGCCGTCGTGGACGGGCCGTGGGACTTCGTCGGCGACGTGGTCGCGCGCGTCGAGACGATGGTCAAGGCCGATGCCGCGTGTCTGTCGGTGGCGGCGGCCTCGGTCGTGGCCAAGGTGTCGCGTGATCGTCAGATGCGCGAGTTCGCGACCCGACATCCGCACTGGAGCTTCGAGTCGAACAAGGGCTATCCCTGTCCGAAGCATCGCCGGGGTCTCGCCGAGCACGGACCGAGCGAGCTGCATCGGGTGTCGTGGGCCTTCATGGACAACCTGTCGCTGCGGGCGACGAACGCTCCGCGCTGAGGAACACCTCGTGCGAGGCGCGAAGTCCCCGATGGAGTCGCGCGAGGTGGTGGGCCGGCAACACCGGCAGGTGGGTGCGCACGGAAAGTGAGTGTGCGGTGCCCTTCACGACGCCGAAGTACATGAGACGGGCGACCGCCCGCGTGAACGGGTTGTGCGTTCCGTCGGTGTAGGCGAGGCCGAGCGAAGACGCCATCTCCGCGACGTCGGATTCATAGCCGTCCGAATACCAGTCGAAGGCACTGACCATGCGCCGCGCGGCGAGCAGCGCGGTCGGCCCGAGGACGGGGAGCCAATACCACTCGACGTAGCGCGACAGGGTGGAAAAGCCGTCACGCACGACGACGTCGTCGCGCCACGGGGTGATCATGAGGCGGCCGTGGTGGATGAGTCGGTGCACGGCGTGCGCCTCGTGGGTGCGTTTGGAGGATGGGACGGTCATCGATGGCGATGTGTGCGCGACACTGCACGCAACGGTCGTGCGCTGTCACAATGGGTGGATGTCGAACGACGACGTCGAGCGGGCGAGGCAGATCGTGGCGGCGGCGCGTCGGGTCACGGTGCTCACGGGCGCGGGGATCTCCACCGATGCGGGCATCCCCGACTTTCGCGGACCCCACGGCGTGTGGACGAAGAACCCGAAGGCCGAGAAGATGTCGACGCTGTCGGCCTATCTCGGGGACCGCGAGGTGCGCGAGCTCGCCTGGCAGTCGCGGCTGCGCTCGCCGATGTGGGAGGCCCGCCCGACACCCGGACACCTCGCCCTCGTCGAACTCGAGCGTCGCGGCACGTTGCATGCGATCGTCACCCAGAACATCGACCGCCTGCACCACAAGGCCGGCAACGACCCGAGCCGCATCTTCGAGGTGCACGGCAACGCGTTGTCCACGGTGTGCTGGTCGTGCGGCGACACCGCGGAGATGGAGTCCGCGATCGAGCGGGTGCGCAGGGGTGAGACCGACCCGGCGTGCGTGCTGTGCGGTGGGATCTTGAAGAGCACGACGATCCTCTTCGAGGAGCCACTCGTGCCCGAGGTGATCGAAGGTGCGATGCGCGCGGGGGAGGAGTGCGACGTGTTGCTCGCCGTCGGTACGACGCTCGGGGTGTATCCGGCGGCCTACGTCGTGCCGCGGGCCAAGTCGGCAGGCGCCAAGGTCGTGATCGTGAACGGATCGCCGACCGAGATGGACGGGGTCGCCGACGTCGTCGTGAATGCGGGGATTTCCGAGGTGCTGCCGATGATCGTCGGT
>CAYSRZ010000013.1:0-13776 GCA_964433615.1 uncultured Acidimicrobium sp.
CTGAACGACAAGGAAATGACGAACAAGCTCGTCAACGTCGTCGCGCCGCGTTACACCACCCGCAACGGTGGCTACACGCGAATCCTGAAGCTCGGACCGCGCCACGGTGACAACGCGCCAATGGCGCGCATCGAACTCGTCTAGTTCGGCACAGCATCATGCGTCGTGCGCGCATGACCGTCGCCTACAAGGGCGACGCATTCCACGGATTCGCCGCCAACCCTGGCGTCGCCACCGTCGAGTCGCATCTCACCGGTGCGTTGCGTCAGGTGTTGCAGACCGACGTCGAGATCATCGCTGCCGGTCGAACGGATGCGGGCGTGCACGGATGGGGACAGGTCGTGAGCATGGACCTGCCGGATCGAGTCGACCTGCAGGTGTTGCGCAAGCAGTTGAACGCACTGTGCGGGCCGTTCGTCGTCGTGCGAGACGCAGACTGGGTGGAGCCCGACTTCCACGCCCGTTTCTCGGCGATGTGGCGCAGTTATCGCTACACGGTGCTCAACACCCCGACGCCGAACCCGTTCATGGTGGAGACCGCCTGGCACATCCACACCCCGCTCAAGCTGCGCGCGATGCAGCTCGCCTGCGATGCGGTGATCGGGGAGCACGACTTCTCCGCGTTCTGCCGCAAGCCCAAGGCAAGCGAGGGGGAGCACGGGGCGGAGTTCTCGATGCGCCGATACGTGATGAACGCCGACTGGCGGGACTTAGGGGACGGAGTCCTGCGCTTCGACGTCCGGGCGAACGCCTTTTGCCACCAGATGGTGCGCTCGCTCGTCGGCACGTTCGTCGAGATCGGCTTGGGCAAGCGACCCCCGAGCGACATGCGGGGCCTCATCCTGTCCGGGGACCGCAACCAGGCCGCCCAGGTGGCCCCTCCGCACGGGCTGTGCCTGTGGGAAGTGGGCTATCCAGCCGACCCCGGTCGATTGTGAACCGGGTCGTTTCGCCCCTATCCTGAAAAGCCCACGGGGACCGGCCTTTCGGCCGATTTTCCGGATCAGTCCCCAGTCATTCGAAAGCAGTGTTCATGCGTACGTACAGCCCCAAAGCAAGCGAGATCCAGCGCGAGTGGCACGTCGTCGATGCCGACGGTCTCGTGCTCGGTCGCATGTGCACCGAGGTCGCCCGACTCCTGCGCGGCAAGCACAAGCCGATGTTCGCCACCCACATGGACACCGGTGACCACGTGATCATCGTGAACGCATCGAAGGTCGTGTTGACCAGCGGCAAGGCGGACAAGGAACTCGTGCACGACTACAGCGGTTACCCCGGTGGTCTGCGCACCCAGACGTATGCAAACCTGCTCAGCCGCAAGCCGGAAGATGCGATTCGTCGCACCGTTCGCGGCATGCTGCCGAAGGGGCCACTCGGTCGTCAGATGATCAAGAAGTTGAAGGTCGTCGCCGGACCCGAGCACGGTCACTCGGCCCAGCAGCCAAAGGTTCTCGAACTGCCACACGCCAAGGCGCGTTGAGCAACAAGATCGGAATAGAGGAGCACTTCGTGGGAACACAGCCACTCACCCAGACCACTGGTCGTCGCAAGGGAGCAATCGCTCGCGCACGCCTTCGTCCCGGAACGGGCAAGGTGACCGTCAACGGTCGCGCGTTCGACAACTACTTCCCGAGCGCAGTCCAGCGCAACATCGCCAGTGAGGCGCTGCGCGTGGTCGAGGCCGAGACGGCATACGACGTCGACTGCGACATCCAGGGTGGTGGCGTCGCTGGCCAGGCCGGCGCGCTGCGCATGGCGATCGCCCGCTCGATCGTGGAACTCGATCCGGAGAAGCGCACCGTGTTGCGCAAGGCCGGCCTCCTCACGCGCGACTCGCGCAAGAAGGAAAGCAAGAAGTACGGCCTGAAGAAGGCCCGCAAGGCGCCGCAGTACACCAAGCGTTAATCGCCTGGTTGTCGCGACGCCCCGCGACCCACGACGCACCATGATTCGCTTCGGCACCGACGGAGTTCGCGGAGTCGCCTTCGAACAGTTGACGCTCGACTACGTCACGCGTCTCGGATATGTCGCAGCCCGTCGGCTCGCTGGCGCCACGGTCCTCGTCGGTCGCGACACGCGCGAATCCGGTGAACAGCTCGCCGTCGCACTCGTCTCGGGTCTGATTGCCGGGGGCTCGCGCGTCGAATACCTCGGCATGATGCCGACCCCGGCGATCGCACATCTCGCTCAGGCCAACGGATGTGCCGCGGCAGCGATCACGGCGTCGCACAACCCCTACCGCGACAACGGGGTGAAGCTCTTTTCCGTCGGCGGCACGAAGCTCACCGACGAGGTCCAGGCCGCGATCGAAGCCGACCTCGAATCCCTCGCGATTCCTGCGATCACCCAGATCGATTCACTCGAGCGCGTCGATCGCAGCCGTTCGTACGTCGACCACGTCGTGTCGTCGATCGCACCGCGAACCCTCGAGGGTGTCACCGTCGTCATCGACTGCGCGAACGGTGCGATGAGCGAGGTTGCCCCGCTCGTGTTGGCAGAGCTCGGCGCGAACGTGATCGCGATCCACGACGAGCCGAACGGTCGCAACATCAACGAGGGATGCGGTGCGACGCACCCGGAGACTCTCAGCGAGGCCGTTCGCCTGCACTCCGCCGACCTCGGTCTTGCATTCGACGGTGACGGAGACCGCGTCATCGCCGTGGACCACGTCGGCAACGTCGTGGACGGGGACCAGATGATCGCACTCATCGCCCTCGACTTGGCGACGCGTGGCGAGCTCGATCCGCGAAGTGTCGTGGTGACGGTGATGTCGAACGCAGGGTTCCATTCGGCGATGCGCGATGCACGAATCGACGTGCACACGACGCCGGTCGGTGACCGCAGCGTGCTCGCAGCGATGGAGTCGACGGGAAGCATCGTCGGCGGGGAACAGAGCGGCCACATCATCCTGCGCGCACATGCGACGACCGGTGACGGCCTGCTCGCGGGAGTCGTCGTCGTCGACCTCGTGCGTCGCGCGAACACCCCGCTCGAGAGGCTGGCGGTGGAGGCGATGATCCCGTTGCCACAGCACCTCGTCAACGTGAAGGTCGAGCGAAGCGTCCCCGACGTCGCCGTCGTCTGCGCACCCGACGTGGAGAACGCACAGCGTCAGTTGAACGGCGTCGGTCGCGTGTTGCTGCGTGCGAGCGGAACGGAACCACTCGTGCGCGTGATGGTCGAAGCATCCACCGATGACGACGCTCGCCAGATCGCGTCGGAGCTTGCAGATGCCGTGGCCAAGCGCCTTGGCGGATCTCGGTAGCCTGTAGTCATGTGCGGCATCATCGGCGTCGTGTCGCGGCCGAGCACTCGTGCGGTGCCCAGCTCGAAGGACCTGCTTGCAGGACTCGACGCGGCGGTCGCCAGCGGCAACTCAGGTGACGTCGGCTCGGCTGCCTCTGCGGTTGCCAGTGTCGACGAGCTGTTGCGCGGAGATGCGGGACTGGCCGCGCTCATGGACAACCGCCAGCTCGCGCTCGACCTCGCATCCCGCCTGGACACCCTCGACGCGATCGCGCTCTCGGCCGAGGCCGCCCTTGAGGCAGCAAGCGGATTGTCGATAGCGGAGGTCGAACGTCGCAGCCTCGAGCTCGCCCGTCTGAAGGACGCGAACTGGGCGATTCGCAACGACCGCATGCGCAACGCCGTTGCGGTGTTCGAACTCGCCGGCAAGGGCGCCTCCGACGCGGCGCGCAACGCCTATTTCTCCATCCAGCAGGCCTTCGCTGCACTCGATCGCATGGAGGTGCGCGGTCGTGACTCGGCCGGCGTGCACGTGATGGTCTGGGGGCATGGTCTGGAGGCGACCGATTCACGTGTCGCGCCACTGCTCGCGGGCCGTCAGGACGACGCGCTCTTCACGTCGCGCTCGGTGCGCGTCGGGGCGCCGGGATCTGCATGGTCGTTCGTCTACAAGGCGGCGGCCGAGATCGGTGAACTCGGCGACAACACGCGCGCCATGCGCGCTGCCGTGCTCGCCGACGACTTGCTCCGCCTCCTCGTCAGCCAGCCGAACGCGCGAGTCTCGGTGCTCGGCCACACTCGATGGGCGAGCGTGGGCATCATCTCCGAGCCGAATGCGCACCCGGTGAACTCCGAGGAACTCGAGTCGTCCTTCGGTCAGCCATATCTGGTCGCCGCGTTGAACGGAGACGTCGACAACCACGCAGACATCAAGGTGCGCAACGGCCTGAAAATCGCGGATCCGATCACGACCGATGCGAAGGTGATCCCGACCGTCGTCGCACGTCGGCGATCGACGGGGGAGTCGCTCGCCGAGGCGTTCCGCAACACCGTGTCGGAATTCGATGGCTCCGTCGCGATCGCCGCTGCGAGTGCGGAGTCGCCGTCGACGATGTTGCTCGCGTTGCGCGGAAGCGGACAGGGTCTCTGCATCGGTCTCGCCGAGGATCGTTTCATCGTGGCGAGCGAACCATACGGGCTCGTCGAGGAGACGCTGCGCTACGTGCGCATGGATGGAGAGGCCTTGGCAGATGCCGGCAACCCGGCGACCCGGGGGCAGATCGTGGTCCTCGACGGCGAACGTGCGGGAATGCTCGAAGCCTGCACGATGGTCGCCTACGACTCGACGCCGATTCCGCTTTCAGCGGCGTCGGTGACGACCGCCGAGGTGACGACGCGAGACATCGATCGTGGCGAGCACAAGCACTTCCTCTCGAAGGAAATCGCCGAGGCTCCGGCAAGTTTCCGCAAGACACTGCGCGGCAAGATCGCCGACCGCGACGGTCGACTCGTCGCCGCGCTCGACGACACCGTGTTGCCCTCGTCCATTCGCGAGAAGCTCGCGCGACGCGAGTTCATCCGCATCCGCGTCATCGGCCAGGGCACCGCGGCGATCGCCGGGCGAAGCCTCGCCCAGTTGTTGCGCGGCCTCGTCGACCACTCGGTGCAGGTGGACGCGCTTCCGGCGACGGAGCTCTCGGGATTCCAGCTCGACCTCGACATGTCCGACACCCTTGTCGTGGCGATCAGCCAGAGCGGCACCACCACCGACACGAACCGCACCGTCGACCTCGCACGCACTCGTGGTGCGTCGATCCTCGCCATCGTCAACCGCCGGGGCAGCGAACTCGCCGCCAAGGCCGACGGCGTGCTCTACACCTCGGACGGACGCGACGTGGAGATGAGCGTCGCGAGCACCAAGGCCTTCTATTCACAGGTCGCCGCAGGCGCGCTGTATGCGTGCGCGATCTCCGCGGCGATGTCGTCGGGCAGCAACGACGAGCGTCACCAATTGCTCGCCGCCCTGCGCACGATTCCCGAGGCGATGCAGGTCGTGCTCGGCAAGCGTCAGCAGGTCGCAGACGCCGCGCGCCAGTTCGCCCCCGCTCGTCGCTACTGGACGGTGGTCGGCAACGGATTCAACGCGGTGGCCGCCGAGGAAGTTCGCATCAAGCTCTCGGAGTTGTGTTACAAGTCGATCGCCTGTGACATCACCGAGGACAAAAAGCACATCGACTTGTCCTGTGAGCCGATGATCATCGTGTGTGCCACCGGTCTGAACGACGGCACCGCGAGCGACGTCGCCAAGGAGATTGCGATCTACCGGGCGCACAAGGCGTTGCCGATCGTGATTGCGACCGAGGGGGAGCAGCGCTTCGACGCAGCGGCCGCCGTGATCAGCGTGCCGAACGTCGACCACCGGGTGGCGTTCATCTTGTCCGTGATGGTCGGTCACCTGTTCGGTTACGAGGCCGCTCTCGCCATCGATGCGCTTGCCCGACCGTTGCGCGCCGCGCGCGAGGTGATCGAGCACGCAGTCGAGCGCGGTGGCGTCGGCAGCGAACTGTTGTCCAAGGTGCGCACCGACATCGGCGTGCCCGCGCGACGCTTCTTCGACGCCCTCACCACGGGCTCCTACGACGGCAACCTGGAGGCCTCGACGGCGGTGCGCGTCGTCACGGTGTTGCGCAACGTGATGGCGAGCGACCCGCTGCAGGCGTACCAGAACGACTCGGGCAAGATCAGCAGCCCGGAGGCGTTGTTGGACGACACGACGAGTGCGCTCACGCGTGCGATCGACGAACTCACGCGTCCGGTCGATGCGATCAAGCACCAGGCCAAGACCGTGACCGTGGGCATCTCGCGCAGCGACGAAGGCCTGCTCGACCGCTCGCTCGTGCAGGCGGTGCTCACCGCTGGCGTCGCCCGCGACCGACTCTCATACAAGGCGCTGAAGGTGATCGCCGATCTCGATCCCGCGGTCAAGAGCGTCGTCGGCTTCACCCGCTATCGAATCGAAGGCGACGTCGAGTCGAACTCGGCAATGGTCAGCGTCATCGATCGTGGTGGCATCTCGCGCGAGTTGACCTCGCGCGTCGATCGCAACTCGAACCTCGTCGGCACCAAGCACCGCGTGGCGACGGATCGAAACGTGCTCGTCGCCCGTGGTCGTCGTGACGGTCGCACCGTCATCTTCGTGCCCGAGACCAAGGGCAACGAGACGACCGGCATCACACTCCTGCACGTGTTGTTCCATGACCATCTCCCGGCGGCCACGATGAAGTCGGTGCTGCAGGGTTACGACGATCGTTTCAACCGACTGGTCGACTGGGTCACGGAGACCGAAGGCTCGTTCCGTGAGGACCGCCTGGCGGAGGTGTCGGTCGGGGACTTGTTGATCCTGCCGATCAGCGAGACCGCCAACCACTGGCGTTCGAACGACTGAGCGGGGCGGCGATGAGAGGTCTCGGAGTCGACGCGGTGGACGTGGTTCGTTTCTCGAAAGTGCTCGGACGCACCCCGTCGCTGCGTGCTCGACTGTTCACGAACGACGAGCTCGCCCAGATGGCCGGCCGCGCCGACGATTCGGCAGGACTTGCAGCGCGGTTCGCCGTGCGCGAGGCGACGATGAAGGCGCTCGGGGTAGGCCTCGGAGCATTCGACCTGCACGACGTGAGCGTGGAGCGCAAGGCGAGTGGTCAGCCGACCTTGAAGGTCGTCGGGCGAGCGGCGCAGCTCGCTACGGAGCGCGGCATCTCGACGTGGCACGTGTCGATCACGCACACCGAGACGGTCGCCGTGGCGGTCGTCGCAGCCTCGTAGGGTTTTTGCATGTCGCAGCGTTGGGCGTGGGCCGAGATCGACCTTCGGGCCTATGCCAGCAACGTTCGCGCAATCGTCGCCGACACGACGACCCACGGTGTGTGGGCAGTGGTCAAGGCCGATGCGTATGGACACGGAGCCGTCGAGTGCGCACGGGTCGCCCTCGACGCTGGCGCACAGGGCCTCTGCGTGGCGCTCGTCGACGAGGGCGTCGCATTGCGCCGCGAGGGGATCGCTGCGCCGATCCTCGTGATGAGCGAACAGCCACCCGACGAGCACCGCGCGATCGTGGCGAACGGGTTGATCGCAACCGTCTACAACGAATCGACGATCGACTCCCTCGCTCGGGTCGCCACCGAGCTTGAGATCTCGTGTTCGGTTCACCTCAAGGTCGACACCGGGATGCATCGTGTCGGGGTGTCGGCGCACGACGTGGTCGCACGTGCGAAACGCGTGCTCGCCGAACCGTGGCTCTCGCTGGATGGCGTCTATTCGCACCTCGCCACCGCCGACGATTCATCGCGCAACGACGTGACGGAGCGCCAGGCCCGGACGTTTGCGGCCGTGTTGAACGACCTGAAGGACGCGGGGATTGAGGTGCCGAGTCGCCACCTCGAAAATTCCGCCGGAGCCCTGCGGCACGTGGCGGAGATCTTGCGCCTCGACAGTCGCGTGGGGATCGCCACGTATGGCATCGCGGGGGATGCGGCGACCAACTCCTTCGGTGGAAACGTCTCGGTCACACTTTCCCCCGTCATGTCGCTCAAGGCCCGGGTGTCGCACGTCCAGGTGCTCGATGCGGGCGAGGCGGTGTCGTATGGGTTGCGTCGACCACTGACGCAGCGTTCGACGATCGCGACGCTGCCGCTCGGGTATGCCGACGGGGTGCGTCGTGGACTGTGGGAGGAAGGTGAGGTGCTGATCGGCGGAAAGCGTCGGCGATTTGCCGGAGTGATCACGATGGACCAGGTGATGGTCGATTGTGGATCCGACACCGTCGCCATCGGGGACGAAGCGGTCCTGATCGGCACGCAGGGCACAGAGACGATCGGTGCGAACGACTGGGCAAGGCTGCTCGGCACCATCGGATACGAGGTCACCTGCGGCATCAGCGCCCGAATCCCACGCGTCTACCTACGCTGAATGGTCGCCCATGATCACCGTGCACCCCGTCTCTGCGAGCGACACGCGCGCGCTGGCGGGCGCCTTCGCCCCGCTCCTTCGTGCCGGTGACGTCGTCTCCTTGACGGGTGAGATGGGGGCGGGGAAGACGCTCTTCGTGCAGGCCGTCGCCGCTGCGCTCGGCGTCACCGAGCCCGTCACCTCGCCGACGTTCAACCTGCTGCACACCTACGACGGTGCGAAGTTCCCGCTGCATCACGCAGACCTCTATCGACTCGAGCGAACCGGTGAGCTCGCCGATCTAGCACTCGACGAACTCGCAGAAGCGGGTGGAGTGGTGCTCGTCGAGTGGGGCGACGTCGCCCGTGACGACCTCGGGGCCAGCTTGGAGGTGTCGATCCAGCACCTCGACCGCGCACCGGAGGCACGCACCATTACCTTCCGTTGGATCGGTACGCGGTGGGAATCACGGTGGGATCTCCTGCGTTCGGCGATGAAGCCGTGGGGTGCGTCGTGATCCTGCTCGCCATCGACACCGCCACCGAATCGGTGAGCGTCGCGCTACACGACGGCGAGGACGTGACGGCCTTCAGTGAGATTCGCAGCGACCGCCAGCATGCCGAGGCGCTCACGCCGATGATCGGTCACGTCTGCGAGCAGGCACGCATCGACGTTCGCGACGTAGGGGCGATCGCCGTCGACGTCGGACCGGGACTGTTCACCGGGATGCGGGTGGGAATCGCCACCGCCAAGGCACTCGCGCAGGTGTTGGACGTGCAGGTCGTCGAGGTGACGAGCACCGAGGCGATCGCGCGAGCCGTCGTCACCGACTGCGAGGTGATCGCCTCCGTCGTCGATGCCCGGCGCAACGAGGTGTATTGGTCGCTCAACCGGGTGATCGACGGCAAGTTGCGCCAGGTGGGCGACGTCGGTGTCGGACCCGTCGAGTCGTGCGTGGTCGACATCGCCGATCGCGGTCAGTCGGTCGTGCTCGCCGGCACCGGGGCGCTGCGTCACCGCGACGAGTTCCAGGTACAACTGGCTGGACTCGTGCCGACGCTCGAGTTCGCCGACGAGTCGTGTGCGGTGCCGAGTGCGGCACAGGTCGCACGCATCGGATTCGAGCGCGCGCGTCGCGAGGAGTGGGTCCTCGCGGGCGCGGTGCGTCCGCTGTATTTGCGCCAACCCGACGCCGAAATCAACTGGTCGACGAGGTCGTCGTGAGCATCCTCGATCGCTTCATCCGGCGCCACGACGCCAACGTGTCCCATGAGCACCCGACGTTGTCGATCGTGCAGATGCAGCGCCGTGACATCCGCGAGATCATGCCGATCGAAAACGCCGTCTATCCGAAGCCTTGGACCGAGAAGGTCTTCCAGGACGAGATCGAGATGATGCACCGCAACCACCGGCTGTACCTGGTGGCGCGCGTGGGTCGTGAGCTCGTCGGCTACTGCGGGCTCTTGTTTTCCGGTGACGATGCCCACATCACCAACGTCGCGGTGAGCCCGCGGTGGCAGCGGTGCGGCGTGGCGACGGAGATGTTGATCGACATCGCCTGGGAGGCCCGCGAACGGGGATTCCAGGCCCTCACCCTCGAGGTGCGCCACACGAACACGGCGGCACAAGATCTCTACCGGCGATTCGGGTTCGTCCCCGCCGGCATCCGCAAGAAGTATTACGAGAACACCGACGACGCGATCGTGATGTGGTGCCAGGACGTACAAAGTGACGCGTTCGCCGAGCGCATCCGAGAGATCGCAAGGACGAGACCGTGAGCGTCGACGAGGCGACCGTGGTGCTCGGCATCGAGACGAGTTGCGACGAGACCGCCGCTGCACTCGTGATGGGCGGCAACGACGTGCTCTCGAGCATCGTGGCGACCCAGATCGAGGAACATGCGCGATTCGGTGGAGTGGTCCCGGAGATCGCGAGCCGGGCACACGTTGAAGCGCTCACGCCGGTGATCGACGAGGCACTCGCACGTGCCAACGTCTCGTTCGACCGAGTCGATGCAGTGGCGGCGACCGTCGGGCCTGGTCTCGTCGGTGCGCTGCTCGTCGGGGTCAGTGCGGCCAAGGCGATCGCCTTTGCACTCGACGTGCCGTTCGTCGGTGTGAACCATCTCGAAGCCCACTTCTATGCGGCGCTGCTGGACGACCCGAACGTGGAGTTCCCGATGCTCGTGATGCTCGTCTCGGGTGGCAACACGTTGCTCGTCGACGTGAAGGGTCACGGCGACTATCGCATCGTCGGCCAGACGATCGACGACGCGGCGGGCGAGGCCTTCGACAAGGTTGCTCGATTCCTGGAGCTCGGCCATCCAGGCGGTCCGGCGATCGACCGAATAGCCGAGACCGGCGACGACGAGGCCATCGACTTTCCGCGTGCAATGTTGCACGACGGTCTCGACCTGTCGTTCAGCGGACTGAAGACCGCGGTCGTGAACCACGTCCGCAAGCATCCACAGGTTTCGACGGCAGACGTCGCCGCGTCGTTCCAGCGGGCCGTCGTCGACGTGCTGGTGGCCAAGGCGTCCGCGGCTGCCCGAACCTGCGGCGCGCGTACGGTCGCCCTCGGAGGCGGGGTGGCGGCGAATTCACTGTTGCGCCACGAGATGACGTCGACGTGTGAGCGCGAGGGCTGGCGCCTGGTGTTGCCGAGCAGGGCCATGTGCACCGACAATGCGGCGATGATCGCCTCTGCTGGTTGGTACCGTTTGCGCAGTGATGGCGCGTCGCCACTGTCGAGTGGCGCATTGCCGAACCTGAAGTTGACCGACTCGATCCCACGATGACCACCGCCGACCTGACCGCTACTCCGCAGCTCGCACCATTGCGTCTCGGGACCCACGAGGTGTGGCCGCCCGTCGTGCTCGCGCCGATGGCCGGGGTGACGAATGCACCGTTTCGCACGTTGTGTCGCCGATTCGGACCAGGACTCGTCTATGTCAACGAGATGGTGATGGCCACCGGCATCGTCCACGGCAGCCGCAAGACCGACACGATGCTCACGTTTTCCTCCGACGAATCGTTCCGCAGCCTGCAGCTCTACGGGAGCGATCCCGCGATGCTGGCCGCGGCGATCCACAAGCTCGGTCGCGAGGGCCGCGTCGACCACATCGACATGAACTTCGGCTGTCCCGCTCCCAAGGTGACACGGCGCGGAGGTGGCGCGGCAGTGCCGGTGAAGCGCAACTTGTTGCGCGCGATCGTGCGCTCGGCGGTGGCCGCGGCGGGCGAGTACGGCATCCCGGTGACGTGCAAGTTCCGCATGGGCATCGACGACTCGCTCCTCACCCACGTCGAGACCGGGGTGATCTGCGAAGAGGAGGGCGCCGCCGCCGTCGCGTTGCACGCACGAACCGCCCAGCAGCACTACGCCCCGAGCGCACGATGGGAGGCGATCGCCGAGTTGAAGCAGGCCGTGAAGTCGATCCCGGTGCTCGGCAACGGCGACATTTGGGAGGCATCGGATGCGTTGCGCATGGTGCGCGAGACGGGATGTGACGGCGTCGTGATCGGCCGAGGATGCCTTGGTCGTCCGTGGTTGTTTGCCGATCTCATCGACGTCTTCAGTGGTCGGGAGATCCGCCCGACTCCGCTCCTTGGCGAGGTGCTCGACATCATGGTCGAACATGGTGAGATGCTGTGCGCGCATCTCGGCGCGGACCGTGGCATTCGCGACTTCCGCAAGCACACGAGCTGGTATCTCACCGGCTATCCGGTCGGCGGTGCAATGCGTCGATCGTTCAGCGAGATCGCTTCGCTCGACGACCTGCGTCGGCTCGCATCCTCGCTCGATCGCGACACGGCAATCGTCGAAGGCGGCGAACGCATTTCGCGTGGTCACACGAACGGCCCGATCAAGGTGCAGCTGCCGGAGAACTACCTGTCCGATCGCGACGACATGACCATCCCCGACGACGGGGACGTGATGGCGTTGAGCGGTGGCTGAGTCGTCCACTCCGCTGCGCGCGGCCAAGATCGTGCTCGCGTCACGCTCGCCGCGGCGCGTCGAGTTGCTCACGCAGTTCCTCGACCACGCCTGCGGCGAGGGAAGCGTCGGTTTCGAAGTCGACCCGGCAGACGTTGACGAGACGCCGCTGGATGGCGAGACACCGACGGCCCACGTTCGCAGGCTCGCCCTCACCAAGGCGCGAGCCGTGGCGGCACGACGGGACACGTCCGATTCGCTGTGCGTCGTGATCGGCTCGGACACGACGGTGGACGTCGACGGAGAGATCTTCGGCCAACCCGTCGACGACGCAGAGGCGAGGCGGATGCTGAGGGCACTGTCGGGCCGCACCCATCGCGTCCACACCGCGGTCGCCGTGATCCGTGGTGACCGGGTGGCAGAGACGATGGAGACCTCGCTCGTGACCATGGTGCCGATCACCGATGCGTTACTCGAGTGGTACCTCGGGACAGGGGAGTCCCGGGGCAAGGCCGGGGCCTATGCGGTCCAGGGGGAGGGCGGGGCGCTCGTCGACCGGGTGGTCGGGAGCACCTCGTGCGTGGTCGGCCTGCCCGTCGGGGCCCTGGGGGACCTCCTTGCCCAGGTGGGCTTCGGTTGGAAAATCGGGGCCTAGCGCTCTATCCTTAGCACTCGCACCGTTTGAGTGCTAACAGCAAGAAATACGTTCAACAGCGCGGAACCAGCCGTTCCGCCGACACGGAGGACCCCACCATATGAACCTGAAGCCCCTAGACGACCGGATCGTTGTTGAGCCAAGCGAAGCCGAGGAGCGCACGGCATCTGGTCTCGTCATTCCCGACACCGCCAAGGAAAAGCCGCAGCAGGGCAAGGTGCTCGCCGTCGGCCCAGGCCGTTGGAGCGACGACGAAGGCAAGCACTTCGCACTCGACATCAAGGTCGGCGACACCGTTCTGTACAGCAAGTACGGCGGCACCGAAGTGAGCCACGCAGGCAAGGACCTGCTCATCCTCACCAGCCGTGACGTTCTCGCGATCGTCGGCAAGTAATCCCCCCAACAACCAAAGGAACGAAGACACAACATGGCAAAGCAACTGAAGTTTGACGAAGAGGCGCGCCGCGCACTCGAAGCGGGCGTGAACAAGCTCGCCGACGCGGTGAAGGTGACGTTGGGACCGAAGGGTCGCAACGTGGTGCTCGACAAGAAGTTCGGCGCACCGACCATCACCAACGACGGCGTGTCGATCGCCAAGGAAGTCGAGCTCGAGGATCCCTTCGAGAACATGGGTGCACAGCTCGTGAAGGAAGTCGCCACGAAGACCAACGACGTCGCCGGTGACGGAACCACGACGGCAACGGTCCTCGCCCAGGCGATGGTCCAGCACGGCATGCGCAACGTGGCAGCCGGCGCGAACCCGATGGGTCTCAAGCGCGGCATCGAGAAGGCCGTCGCTGCGGCGGTCGAGTCGATCAAGAGCCAGTCGAAGGAAGTCGACGACAAGAACGACATCGCCAGCGTCGCCACCATCTCGGCGGCGGATGCATCGATCGGCAAGGTCATCGCAGATGCGATCGACAAGGTCGGCAAGGACGGCGTCGTGACGGTCGAGGAGTCGAACACCTTCGGCACCGAGCTCGAGTTCACCGAGG
>CAYSRZ010000014.1:0-2055 GCA_964433615.1 uncultured Acidimicrobium sp.
CGCTCCCTTGTCGAGATCAGAAGATATCTGACGCACTCTCCAGTGCGTCGGCCAGGACGTCGGCCTCGTCGGTCGTGTTGTAGAGGTAGAAGCTCGCGCGTGCGGTCGCGTTCGCCCCGATCAGGCGCATGAGGGGCTTTGCACAGTGGTGGCCCGCGCGCACGCAGACGTTGCGCTGGTCGAGCACCTGGCTCAAGTCGTGCGGGTGGATGTCGCGGAAGGCGAACGAGAACGTCGCGCCGCGGACCTCGGGATTGGTCGGCCCGTGGATCGTGATGTCGTCGCCGAAGCGTCCGCGCAACATCTCGAGCACGTAGGTGGACATCTCGATCTCGTGTTGGCGCACGTTGTGCATGCCGACGCCCGTGAGGTAGTCGACTGCGGTGCCGAGCGCGATGACCTCGGCGATCGCCGGGGTGCCGGCTTCGAACTTGTTCGGCAGCGGGGCGGTGGTGAAGCCGTCCAAGCGCACGTCGGCGATCATGTTGCCGCCTCCGAGGAACGGTGGCATCGCATCCAGGATCTCCTCGCGGCCCCAGAGGATGCCGACCCCGGACGGGCCACACATCTTGTGCGAGCTGAACGCGACGAGGTCCGCGCCCCATGCCTGCACGTCGGTCGGCTGGTGGGGAACCGACTGGCAGGCGTCCACGATGGCGAGTGCGCCGGCGGCATGAGCGGCGGCGCAGATCCGCTGCACGGGGTTGATCGTGCCGAGCACGTTGGACATCGAGGTGAACGAGACGACCTTGGCGCCGCGCACGATCTCGTCCAAGTTCGTGAGATCGAGTTGGAAGTCGGCCGTCAGGGGGATGAAGCGCAGGACGATCCCGCGCTCGGCCACCAGCATGTGCCACGGCACGACGTTGGCGTGGTGCTCCATGTGGGTGAGCACGACGACGTCCCCGGCGTTCAGGTTCGCCCGACCCCAGGAGAAGATCGCGAGGTTCAGCGACTCGGTGGCGTTCTTGGTGAAGATGATCTCGTGGGCGTGCGGGGCGTTGATGAACGCGGCGACCTTGGATCGCGTCGACTCGAAGCGCTCGGTGGCCTGGGCCGCGAGGTGGTACGCACTGCGGTTGATCGGTGCGTTCTGCGTCGCCATGAACTCGGCGAGTGCGTCGATGACGACCTGGGGTTTTTGCGAGGTGTTCGCACTGTCGAGATAGACGAGTGGTGCGTCGTTGATGCGCTCGGCAAGGACGGGGAAGTCCTTGCGCAGGGTGGCGACGTCGAGCGACATGGTCGTCAGTCTCGGTACGCCTCGTAGCCCGACTTCTCGAGCTCCGCGGCGATCTCCATCCCACCCGACTTGACGATGCGACCGTCGACCATGATGTGCACGAAGTCGGGCTGCAACTCGTCCAGCAGTCGCTGGTAGTGGGTGATGAGCACGATGCCCATCGTCGGGCGTTCCTTGCGCACCTCACGAATGCCGGCGGCGACGATGCGCAGCGCATCGATGTCGAGACCGGAGTCGGTCTCGTCCAAGATCGCGAGTTCGGGCTCCAAGATCGCCATCTGCATGATCTCGTTGCGCTTCTTTTCGCCACCAGAGAAGCCCTCGTTGAGGTAGCGATCGACGAAGGCCGAATCCATGCCGAGGCGCTTCATCCACGCCATCGCGGCGAGGCGCAACTCGAGCACCGACAAGTCGATGCCCTTGCGTGCCGAGAGTGCCTGACGCAGGAACTGGATGACCGAGACTCCGGCGATCTCCTGTGGGTACTGGAAGCCGAGGAAGATGCCGGCCTTGGCGCGCGCGTCGGTCGGCCACTCGCTGATGTCGTCGCCCTTGAAGCGAATCTCACCAGAGACCACCTCGTATTCGGGGGAGGCGAGCAGGGTGTTGGCCAACGTCGACTTGCCGCAGCCGTTCGGGCCCATGATCGCGTGGATTTCGCCCTCGTTGACGGTGAGCGAGAACCCGCGCAGGATCTCCGAGTCGCCCTCGGTGGGCTTGGCGTGCAGGTTGTCGACGCGGAACAGCTCGGTCACGTGCCCCAGTGTATTCAGGGGTTCAGCCAATTAGCACTATGGAGATAGGGGAAATTC
>CAYSRZ010000014.1:2155-13076 GCA_964433615.1 uncultured Acidimicrobium sp.
TATCCCGACTCGCGCAATGCGCGGTGATACGTCGGCAGCGATCGGAACGGGATACCCGAGTCCGTGTGGTGCGCGATGTGCCAGCCCAAGTTGAACGGCACGAAGAGGAAACTCGAGATCCGATTCTGTCGAACGGAGTGCGTCGTGACGCGTCGATCGTCATCGGCGCGCAGGCCGCCGTGTTCGGCGATCGAGCGCAGCCGGTTCATCACGCGCCACACGGTGAGATACGGCACCAACCAATAGATGAGATATGCCCACGGTGAGATGGTCCAAGAAAAGAGCGCGAACAGCGCACACTGCACGAGGAGGATCTTGGCGTTGGTGTGGCGAACGAGGGGAATCCCGCGGAACAATCCGACGACCTGGCCGCGCAGCATCTTGCCGCCGGTCACGAAGAACGCGTCCCTGCGCATCTTGCGCCAGAAGCTCGCGCGCGTGATCGGATAGTTGGCATACAGCGGCACGTCGGGCTCGTTCGGTCCGAACTCCTCGCGGTGGTGCGCCATGTGCACGATGCGGTAGCCGTCGGTGTTGGTGAACGCCGGATATCCGAGCAGCCAGCGACCGACGAAGTCGTTGACGGCCTTGTTGCGCATGAGCAACCGATGCACGGACTCGTGCATCAGCCCGAGGCACTGGGCATGCGTGCGACCCATGAGCAGGATCGCGACCGCGGTGACGAAGAGGTTGTCGAGGCGCACCGAGACTGAGACGACGACTGCGGCCTGGACGTAGATGCTCGCCACCGACGCTGCGTTGCGCACGGAGGGGATGCGGCGAAGCGCGGCGCGGAATTCGGGAGTGGGACGACCGTCGGGGCCGATCAGTGCCTGGTCGGTGACGGGGCCGTAGGCGCTCGCGTCGAGCACCATGGCGCCGAGTCGGGTGTCGCGTGCGTTCACCACGACCCCATCATTACCACCCGCGCTCGACCCATTCTGCGAGATGCGGTCGTTCGGTGCCGATCGTCGTGTCGAGACCGTGCCCCGGCAAGACGATGGTCTCGGCGGGGAAGGTGAACAGCTTCGTGTCGATCGACTCGATGATGGTGGCGAAGTCGCCGCCGTCGAAGGTGGCATTGCCCGGGCCACCGGGAAAGAGCGTGTCGCCGGTGAAGAGCAACGGCGTGCCCTCGACGGCAAAGGAGATGCTGCCCTCGGTGTGGCCGGGATTGTGGATGACGTGCAGACGCAGGTGGCCGACCTCGACGACTTCTGCGTCGTCGAGGAACACGTCGTAGCCCACGTCCTTCAGCCGGGGTGCGTCGAGTGCGGTGACGGCGACCTCGTAGCCCGCCTCGCGCATCGCGGGCACGGCCTGGATGTGGTCCCAGTGTCCGTGGGTCTCGAGCACGCGGCGAACGCCGAGGGTCTTGCACAACTCGAGGAGCAGTTCGTGTTCGTTCGCCGCGTCGATGAGCGCCGCGTCGCCGCTTCGTCGGCAGCGCACCACGAAGACGTTGTTGTCGTAGGGCCCGACGACGACCTTGTGCACCTCGACGTCTGCGTTCGACCAGTGCAGCGTGGTCACGACGACACGACCTCGAAGCCAAGCGAGAGGGCGACGGGAATCTGGGCTGGATCGAAGGTGACGAAGCGGACGGGGGCGGGGAGGCGGGTCGCGGCCGCGAGGTGGATGGCGTCGCTCACGTGCAGGGGCTGGTTGCGCACGAGCAGCGTCGCGTCATCGAGGCAGCGCTGGTCGACGGGCACGACTGCAACGTAGTCCCACGTGCGACGCAACGCATCCTCGAGGTCCTGGCGCACGACGGGCTCGTCCGTCATGCGGTCGACGACGGCGAGCGCTTCGGTCATGCACAGCGCGCTCGCGCACCAGTCGGAGTCCTGCTGCAACGCGTCGGCCACGACCGTGCGCGCGGGTCCGTTCACGTGCAGTGCGACGAACGCGCTCGTGTCCAACACCAGCGTCATCCGCGCACCTCGCGCAGCAGCTGGTCGATGCGCGCACCGGAGTGGACGGTGATCGGCGTCGGTGTGCGGTAGTCGTCGCGGCGTCGCGGGGCGACGACGACGTTGCGCGCGACGAGGTCGGCGAGCGTGAGCGCATCTGGCGTGGCCCCGCCGACGGGACCGAGTTCGGCGACGGGTTCACCGTTGACGGTGATCACGACGTGGTCCCCGGACTGTGCACGCTTGACGAACGTGGCGGCCTGCTCGCGCAGCTGGCGGATGCCGACCTGCGGACGGCGGGCGGGACCCTTGCGTGCCATGGCTTGAGGATAGGCACGGAAGCCCGAATTTGCGTACTCATGTGTACACATCCCAATTGGCGTTGGCTGCCGCGCGCCGCCAGACTGTCAGGCATGAACTTTGCCTTCACCGAAGAACAAGAAGAACTCCGCAAGACCGTCCGCGCATTCCTCGACGCCAAGTCGCCCGAGACCGCAGTGCGCGAGCAGATGGAGACCGACAACGGTTTCGATCCTGCCGTGTGGTCGCAGATGGGCGAGCAGATGGGACTGCAGGGTCTCGTCATCCCCGAAGAGTTCGGTGGCTCGGGATTCAGTTTCGTCGAACTCGGCGTCGTGCTCGAAGAGATGGGTCGCGCGCTTCTGTGCGCGCCGTACTTCTCGACCGTCGTGCTCGCAGCACAGGCCCTCATCCACTCCGGTGACGCAGCCGCCAAGAAGAAGTACCTCCCCGGCATCGCCGCGGGCGAGACGATCGCGACGCTCGCATCCACCGAGCCTTCGGGCAAGTGGGACGAAGCCGGCATCACGATGCAGGCCAAGGGCAGCGGTTCGTCGTTCACCCTCTCGGGCACGAAGATGTTCGTCCTCGACGGCCACACCGCCTCGCTGATCATCGTGGCTGCCCGCACCGCCAAGGGCGTGTCGCTGTTTGCCGTCGACGGCAACGCCAAGGGTCTCACCCGCACGGCACTGTCGACGATGGACCAGACGCGCAAGCAGGCCAAGCTCGAGTTCACCGACGTGGCCGCAGAGTTGATCGGCACCGAGGGCAAGGGCTGGGACGTGCTGTCGACGGTGTTCGACCTCGCCGCAGTCGCACTGGCCGCCGAGCAGGTGGGCGGAGCACAGAAGGTGCTCGACATGGCCGTCGAATACGCCAAGGTGCGCGTGCAGTTCGGTCGCCCGATCGGTTCGTTCCAGGCGATCAAGCACAAGTGCGCCGACATGTTGCTCGAGGTCGAGTCGGCCAAGTCGGCCGCCTACTACGGCATGTGGTGTGCAAGCGAGATGAACGCCGAGCTCGCCTCGACCGCCTCGCTCGCCAAGGCGTACTGCTCGGAGGCCTACTTCCATGCGGCAGCCGAGAACATCCAGATCCATGGAGGCATCGGCTTCACCTGGGAACACCCGGCGCACCTGTACTTCAAGCGTGCGAAGTCGAGCGAGTTGCTGTTCGGTGATCCGACGTATCACCGCGAGCTGCTCGCCCAGCGCATCGGCATCTGACCGACTCCCGTGCTCGCCGTCTCTGGCGTGACCGTCGTCTTTGCGGTCCTTGCCGCGATGGCGAGCTTTGCGATCGCTGCCGTCGTCATCGGCCGTGAGGCCCGACGCCTGGATTCAGTCGCCCCGCGCGCCGTCTACGACCTCGACCAGGCCATCGACTTCGTCGCCGACCGACTGCCCGGCGACACGCAGGCTCGGCTCACCTTCGACGAACTCCGCGTGTTGTTGAAGTTGCACATGCGCTGGCTGCACGACAAGGGCCTGCAGCCCGCCGACGTGATCGACCGCCCGCAGGACATCGAAGAGGTGATCGTGCTCGGCGAGGAGACGCTCACGGCGTATTTGCTCGGCAAGGCCGAGGAGGCGCGCATCGAGGTGTTGGACGACGTCGACGTGGTGCACGTCGTGCGTGCGCACCTGGCCTATTTCGAGTCGATCGGTGCGGTGGGGCCGAGCGCGTCGAGCAACGACCTCTGACCGATCGAGTTGCGCTTCCACACCGACACGTAACGCTCGAGGCGTGGATTGAAGTAGGGGTCGTCGTCGAGCACGTCACGCCAGCGCGCGCCGATGGTGGCGACCTCGAAGGACTTGAGCTGTGGCGAGCGGGTCTGTGACTCGAAGTGGAAGAACCGTGCATACGGGCTCCACACGACGCGATGGCCGAGCGACTGCACCTTGAGCGCGAAGTCCACGTCGTTGTAGTTGGACGGGAACTTCGTGCACATTCCGCCGACTTCCATGAACACCTCGCGCTTGATCAGAGCGCACGCCGCGATCACCCCGGAGACCTCGCGTTGCACGCGCAGCAGGTTCTGCGCACCGACGTGTTCGGGCGAGCGGTGGCGGTAGAGGTCGTAGGGGATCGGGTTGAGCACGTGGCCCGCGCTTTGGATCTTGCCGTCTTCGTACAACAGCATCGGCCCCGCCATCGCCACGCCCGGGTCCTCGAGCAGCCCGGCGAGGGTGTCGAGTGCGTCCGGGGTGATGATCTCGGTGTCGTCGTTCAGCAGCAACACGTAGTCGCCGCGACTCGCGAGCACGCCGCGGTTGACCTTGTCGGCGAAGTTGAACTCTCCGGCGAACTCGATCGCGGTGATCCGACCGTGACCCGCGGCCATGATCGCCTCGCGCGCGGCCTGCGGCGTGTCGGTGTCGAACACGACGACGACGTCGAAGTCCTGGTGGGTGCTGCGGGAGACGAGCGTCGAGATTGCGTTCGCCGCGAGCACGGTGTCGCGGCCACGGATCGACTCCGTCGTGCCGCGCGTCGGCACGATCACGCTGATCGAGCGCCTCCTCGCGGAGAGCCTGCGCACGCGAACCGCCTCGACACGAGAGTCCGAGGTGGCGTCTGCGGAAATGCCAACTCGCGCGCAGTGTTCGCGCACCGCATCGACCGACGCCGACGGCATGAGGTGAGCCTGGTCGCTGCGGTAGAGGACGTGGGGGAGACGGCGGTGGTGGTGTGCGACCTCGGCGAGTCGCAATGCGCGATCGTGTTCGTGCAGCCGGGCGAGTGCGACCGCGCCGCCGCAGGACGCGGCGACCGAGGCGCTGACGCACAGCAGGCTGCCGACGTAGCAGTGCGAGCGCAGTCGCTCGGGCGACCAACCCGGGCGCATCACCTCGGAGGGCTCGTCGAAGCGCGAGGCCTTGCCGTGGTCGGAGTCGCCGTAGAGGAAGTCGCAGTCCGGGTTTGCATCCAAGAACGCATCGATCGCACTGAGTGCGTCATGGGCGAGCTCGTCGCCGCAGCGCAGGAAGACGACGTGTGCGTCTCCTGCGGTCGGCAGCTCGTCGCGCGACACGACGATCGTCGAGCGACGCATCTCGCGCATCTGGGTGACGCGGTCGTGTTCGGGGCCGGAGTCGACCACGATCCAGTTGCGCGGGGCGTCGGTCGCCTGGGTCAACGAGCGCGCCGTGCGGCGCAGGTCGGCGACCGGCCCGGCCTGGGTGACGACGACGAAGCGGCGCACTAGTTGGCGACCTTCTTCAGCACGTAGCGCAGGGGCTTGGGGAGGTGGCGGTAGGCGAAGCGGATCGGCCGCAGCCACGGTTGGTGCACCCAGTCGATGCGGCCGGTGGCCTGGGCCTCGCGGCGATACGACTGGGCGAAGTCGTATCCGCTCATCGCGTCCCCGCCACTCGCGCCGTACTTCGCGCGCACGCGGGCCTCGGCGCGGGCTGCGAGTTCGGCGTCTCGTTCGATCAGGCTCGCCAGTTGCGCGTCGAGCTCAGCGTTGCCTCCCGACATGGGTTTCAGCCTAACGAGTGGCGACTCGGCGCCTAGATCATCATGTTCATCTGCGTGACCACGCGCGAACCGAGTTCGTGGTCGCCGCTCACGTGCACCTTGCTCGTCCACGCGCTCGGTGCTCCGCGACCCGTGGCGAGAGCGAGGAACGTGGACGAGTCCATTTCGATCGTCGTACGCGACGAACTCGGAGCCTGCTCCACGATCGCGGCGCGTCCGTTGACGACGGTGATCGGAATGGTGCGCACGACTGGTCCGTTCAACTCGAAGGTGACGGTGTCGCCCTCGGGCGTCGCGGCCCGCTTGCCGACGACGATCGGCAGCGTGCGGATGAGGCGGTCGATCGTGTGTTCCGCGACGGGTCCACCCTCGTGACCCGGTCGGCCGAGTGCGCGACGAACGTCCTGCTCGTGCACCCACAGGTCGAGCACGCGGATCGCGAGGAACTCTCCGAGCGTTCCCTGACCGGTCGGCATCATCCACGGAGTGTCGAAGTAGGACTCGTCCGCGGTCGCCAACTGATGCTTGCGGTCGCGGGCGACCTCGACCCACTCGGCGTAGACGGTGGCGCCGGCGAGCGGGCGGCGAAAGTCGATCTCGTTTTCGTTCATCTCACCGATCGGATTCTTCACGTACTCGAACTTGGGCGCCTGGTGCGACGTGGAGCCACGACCGAGGAGGAACAACTCCGTGCTCACGATGTGCGAGAGGTTGTCCTTCACGTCCCAGCCGGGGCAGTCCGTCGGAGTCGACCACTGCTCGTCGGTGAGACCGTCGAAGGCGACGGTGACGGCATCGATCGACAGGTTCATCAGTTCGATCAGGCGGGTGGGGATCATGGTCGTTTCCTCCTAGAGCGCGGGCTTTTGGATCGTCTCCCACTCGCGAGCGGTGAGATAGGGGTTGAACACGCGTGCGATGTGGGCGAGGTCGTCGGTCGTCTTGGGTCGCTTCATCTCATACAGCCCGGGGAAGCGCGCGCTGCGCACGGTCACGTCCCACAATTCGAGCGCGTCGTCTCCCATCGGTGGCGGCAAGACGACCGGGCCAAAGATGGCGCGTGCACCGGGCACGACCAGGATCGGCACGCCGAAGCCGGCGAGGGACGTCACTGCAAAGTCATGGTCGCGCTTCACGTCGTCGTGCGTGGTCGCATCCGTGAGCGCCTCGTCCCACACGTTGGCCGACTCGCCGATCTCGGCGAGCAACTCGATGCCGGTGTCGCGCTCGTAGGGTCGGCGACCCTCGAGGTGCAGCGCACGTCCGATCGCCCCGTACCACGCGTCGCAGGCGTCCATGTCGCGACGTCGCAGGTATGCCGCCACGCGCATCGGCGTCCAGCCGTAGGCGACCGGGCGCTCCCACGGGTGCTTCTTGCCCTCGGGACGGTTGATCTCTTCGAGGCTGAAGAACTTCCAGTTGATGTCGATGCCGTTTTGGCGTCGCACGTCGCGGATCCACAGCGAGGTCTGGTACGCATACGGGCACATCGGGTCGAAGTAGAAGTCGACGCTCGTCGGCGACTGCGATGTGGCAGAAGGGCTCACCAGTGCCCGACTGTATCGGACTAGCCTTGAACCTCATGCAGCGACCGAGCCGATTCGAACACTTCCGCTACCTGGGCGACAAGCGCACGCAACTCGTCTACGACCTCGACGAATGGTCGGACGAAGCCGTGATCAACGACATCGTCGAGGCGGGCGTCGGTCTCGCCTTCGGACCGGACACGCTGGCCGAGGCACGCAACCGTGGCTATCGCCTCGCCACGCCGGGCGCCTCGCGCCGCCATCGCAAGCCCCGCGCATAGCGACACCCGGAGACCACGCTGAACGGCTCGTTCGTCTCCGGAGGCCTCACCCTCGCTCGCTATCTCGCCGAGCCCGTCGGCAAGACGGGCGCACTGCCCGCGATGGTGCTGTGCCACGGCTATCCGAGCGGCGGCATCGACGCGCGCCAGTCGGCTGGATCGTTCCCGGAGTTGTGCGATCGCGTCGCCAGCGAACTCGGGTGGAGCGCGATGACGTTCACGTTCCGAGGATGCGCCTCGAGCGAGGGCGACTTTTCGATGCAGGGGTGGGTGGACGACCTGCGAGCGGCGATCTCGCACATCGTGAGCGAGACCCAACCGAGTGGCATCTGGCTCGTCGGCAACAACACCGGTGGATCGCTCGCACTGTGCGTCGCAGCCGACGACCCGCGAGTGAACGGATGCGCACTGCTCGGTGCGCGCGCAGACTTCGACGACTGGGCCGCACAACCGCGACGCTTCCTCGAGCACTCGCGCGAGATCGGCACGATTCGACGATCCGGATTCCCGCCGTCGTTCGACGAGTGGTCACGCGAGCTGCGCCGGTTCCGTCCGGCCGACGCCGCCAAGCGATATGCGCCACGACCGCTGCTGTTGATGCACGGCGCCGACGACGACGTCGTGCCGACCGCCGATTCCCGTGTGCTCGCCAAGGCCTACGGCGAAGGGGCGGAACTGCAGATCATCCAAGGAGCCGGGCACCGACTGCGCCACGATCCGCGGGCGATGGCGATGTTGCTCGGCTGGTTGGATCGCCAGCGCACCAATTCGGGGATGTAGCTCGCAGTTAGTCGACCGGTCGCGGGAAACAGATCGCGACTCGGAGACCGCCCAACGCGCTCGGCAAGAATTCGATCGATCCTCCGAACGAGTGCACGATGGATTTGATGATCGGCAAGCCGAGTCCAGAACCGTTTGCTTCCCGATTGCGTTCGGATGCAAAGCGGAGAGGACTGCGGTTCGCCTGCACCAACATCTCCTCGGTGAGACCTGGCCCAGAGTCGTCGATCGAGAAGCGAATCGATGTGGCGTCACGGGCGATGGTGACGGCGACTGCGCTGTCACGAGGGGTGTGGCGGCGAACGTTGGTGAAGAGGTTCGCGACGAGCCGTTCGGCATGAGTGCGGTCTCCTTGGACCACCGCGTCGTCGGGAACCGAGAGCGTGAGGCGCCGCCCCGGCTCCTGTAGTCGCAGGTCGTCGCAATTCGACTCGACGATCGCAACGAGGTCGACGTCCTGGGGTTCATCTTGTTTGGTCTCCGCCAGTTCAGCGAGGAGGAGGAGGTCGTCGAGTAGGCGGGTCATGCGGGCTGACTCGCTGTCGAGTCGGCTCAGTGCACGTTCCGTGACGGTTGGGTCGAGTTCGTTCTGGTGACGCAGGATGTCGACGTAGCCGCGAATCACCGTCAGTGGTGTACGCAACTCGTGGGCAGTCTCACCGAGGAACTCACGCATGTATCGCTCGGACGCGATTCGACGCTCCATCGCGGCAGACAACTCGTCGACCATGACCGTGAGCGATTCGTGCAGTTCGCGAACTTCGGTCGGCATCGTGCTGGCAGTGGTCGAACGCTCAAAGGAACCTTCGGCGATAGCCCTGGCCGTTCGAACGACGGCGCGTAACGGACTGAACTGACGTCCGATGAGCCAGTACACGAATACCGCCAAGACGATCGCGATCGCTCCGGAGGCGGCGAGGGTCGCAGCGAGCGTGTTTCTGTACCTCGTCTCGGCGGATTCGATGGACGCCGACAACACGAGCCACCCGCCATCACCCAAGGAGTATGACGCGATTCTGACGACTGCTGATCCAGTCGACGTCGTCACGGGCTTGCGATCGGATTCGATTGCGCTCCTTGGGTCGAGCGCGGGCATTAACGAGCGACCGTCGGCGGAGAACTGTGAGATGAGGGGTATCGACGGGCTGTCATCGAAGATGATCGACGCGGCGATGGGGTATGGGCTGCGCTGGGCGGCCTCGACGATCGCGAAAGGATCCTTGTCGGCACCAACATCGACTTCATCTATCGCCGTCAGTAGTGCGTCGTCGACCGACGACGTCGACTCGTTGCGCGCAATGAGAGCAGCAGACCAGCCGATCACTGAGCCGCCGACGACCAGCGCGGCTCCTGTGAGGAGAGCGACGCGAGTGCTGAGCCTCATCGTGGATCCCTGATGGTGAATCCCACGCCTCGGACCGTCGTGATGAGTCCCGGACCTGTGGGTCCAAGCTTTCGACGCAGGTAGGACACGTACGTCTCGACGACGGTCGTTGCAGAGTCGAAGTCGATTCCCCAGACGGCGTCCAATATTTGTTCCCTGTTCAACACCCGCCCCTTGTTCTCCATCAGGTAGGTGAGCAGTCGAAATTCGGTCGGAGACAGGTCGATCGGCACGTCATCGATCTCGACGACGTGACGTGAGGGGTCGATAACGAGCCCCCCGCATCGGATCGCAGCAGTGTCCGGACCAGCGGAGCGTCGTATTACCGCGCCGATTCGCAGGAGCAGTTCTTCGAGTCCGAACGGCTTGGTCACGTAGTCGTCTGCGCCGAGGCGAAATCCTTCGACGACGTCCGATCGTCCATGCCGTGCGGTGAGCAAAATGACGGGGGTGTCGAAGTTCAGCGCGCGCATCTTGCGCAGGACCTCGAAACCGTTCATCTTTGGCATGTTGACGTCGAGGACGACGAGAGAGACGCGGTCGCTTCGGAGCCTGTCGATCGCATCGAGGCCGTTCGTTGCCCGGATTGTGGTGTGGCCAGCGAGGTGCAGGGCGTCTTCGACGGTGTCGCAGACTGCGGGATCGTCGTCCACGACGAGGATGTGACTGGCCATCACACGACGAACCTACCTAAGGATGATGAATTCTCAGGCGACTGTCGGGTCATTCACATGATGCTCACAAGTTCGTTTTGTACGTTTTCCTCACACACAAAGGAGAACACCACATGAACAAGACAACCAAGCCCCTCGTGGTTGCGATCGCCGTCGCAACCATTGGTTCACTCGGCATCTCGCCGGCCCTCGCCGACGACGTTGCGGCAGACCCGACGACGACCACCACGGTTGCAGCGAAGAGTGGCACTCGAGGAGAGGCGACCAAAGCCGTCATCGCCGCAATCCGTGAGTACCGCACCGCATTGCGCGAATACGTGAAGACCGCGAAGAAGGGTGCGACACCCGAGTTCAAGGCTGCGGTGAAGGCGTATGCAGAGGCCCGCAAGGCGATCGAAGTTGCCTATCGTGACGCAGTCAAGGACGCAATCGAGGCACGCAAGGTCGCTGGCCAGGCCGATCCTTCGAAGGATGGAAAGAAGGCGGCACAGGCAACGTTCCTGAGCTCGGTAGCCGCAGCCCAGGCTGCGCGTGCGCAAGCAATTGCGGACCTCGGAGCAGCACCGACCAAGTA
>CAYSRZ010000015.1:0-12702 GCA_964433615.1 uncultured Acidimicrobium sp.
CGCTCGTGCGGCACGCCGAACACTGCCGCCTCGTGCACCGCGGGGTGCTCATAGATCGCGCTTTCGACCTCGGCGCCGTAGACGTTCTCGCCGGCGCGCAGGATCATGTCCTTCACGCGGTCCTCGACGTAGACGAAGCCGTCGTCGTCCATGCGACCAATGTCGCCGGAGCGCAACCAGCCGTCCACGATCGTCTCGGCGGTCGCGTCCGGTCGGTTCCAGTAGCCGCGGATGAGCATCGGACCAAAGAACCAGATCTCACCGGCCTGTCCGCGCGGCACTTCCTTCAGGTTCTCGTCGCGCACCTGCACGATCATCGGCAACACGGCGCGACCGGTCGAGGTCGGGTGCGTGAGGTAGTCGGATCCGGTGATGCCCGGGCCGAACGCGTTCGTCTCCGTCATGCCGTAGCCGAGCTGCGGATTTCCGTTCTTGGTCTTTTCGTTCACCTTCGTGACGAGAGATGCGGGCGAGGGTGCGCCGCCACCGCCGACGGCGCGCAGGCTCGAGGTGTCGTACTTGCCGAACGCTGGTGAGTTGACGAGGTCCCAGCTCTGCGTCGGCACGCCGACGAAGTTGGTGATCTTCTCTCGCTCGATGACCTCGAGGGCCTTCTCGGCGTCCCACTTGTACATGATCACGAGCTTCAGTCCGACGACGAAGCAACTGAGCATGACGGGCACGCAGCCCGTGACGTGGAACAGCGGAACGATGAGGATGAACGACGGCGGCAGGTCCGGTCCGTCGACGTCCTTCAACTTCACTCCTGCGGCGGCGAGCACCGCGTTGCGCGCGGAGAACGCCATGATCGACGAGATGATCGCGCGGTGCGTCGAGACCGCGCCCTTCGGACGGCCCGTCGTGCCGCTCGTGTAGAGGATGGTCGCGTCGTCGTCGGGATGGATGTCGGCTCCCGGATGCTTGTCCCCGAGCGGCAACACCTCTTCCCACTTGTCGACGCCGGCTGGGAGTGCCTTTTCCGACCGCACGACGAGCACCTTGATCCCGCGCTTCGCGCACGATGCCGCGCCGACGTCGTAGCGCTGCTGGTCGCAGATCAACACCTTCGCCCCGGAGTCCTCGAGCGCGAAGTCCATTTCGTCCTCGGTCCACCACGAGTTCATCGACACGTTGATCGCACCGGAGGAGATGATCGCGGCGAACGACATCACCCACTCGGGGTAGTTGCGCATGGCGACCGCGACGCGATCACCCTTCTTCACGCCGTAGGTGTTGACGAGCAGACTGGCGAGGGCGTCCACGTAGTCCATCGTCTTGGCGAAGCTCCACGTCTCGCCCTCGTAAATGAGGAACGGCTTGTCGCCGTGGTTACGAGCGTTGGCGAACACGAGCCCGAGGTGTGGCGGCGCGTGCTTGAAGAGCTTCATCTTCACGCCGCGAACTTCGCCGTCGATCAGCTCGAACATCTGACCGGGTGCGGTCACTGCGAGATTTGCCTCGTCCCACGTCATTGCCATGTCGTTTTCCCCCGAAAATCGCCTGCCCGCAATCTAGGCGTCACCGTGGAGCTGAGGGGAATTGAACCCCTGGCCTGTACATTGCGAACGTACCGCTCTGCCAACTGAGCTACAGCCCCGTATTGCGTCCAAAACCCTATCGGGGTTCGGGGAGACTCTGGCCAGCGGTGCCGGGGTTAGCGGCGACGGAACTGGCTCAGGTAGCGCTCGTTGTCACGCTTGACGCGCAACTGGACGAGCACGTAGCAGTAGCCGATGAGCACGAGGAGGCTCACGGTGAAGGTGTAGAGGAAGAACGCGTTGCCTCCGGTCGTGGCCGCGAGGAAGAGCGACACGACGACGATCCCGAAGTTGCCGACGACGATGTTCTGGCGACGCTGGCGCTGCAGGTCGGCGGCCGAGCGATACATCGGGGCGCGATGGGCGCGGGTGCCTTCCGGACGCACGAGGGCACCGGTCAGGCCGCCGGTGCGTGGCACGCGGGCCTGGGTGGCGCGGCGCTGGCCGGACGGGGCGAGCGGGCGGGCGAGGTTGCGCGGCAGTCCGCCGGCATTCTCCAGCGAGTTGAGCTGGCGGCGGAACTGGGTCACCGAGTTCGCCGGCGAACCGTTGAGCTTGGCGCGCACGAGTGGCGGGAGCAGAACGGCCATCCAGGCGGCTCCGACGATGATCAAGATCAGCTTGCTCATGGGTGGAATGAGTGTATTACGAAATCGCTACAAAACCGACGTTTTGTCCCCGGGCGGCCTGGCTGGGGCCCATGAAATAGGGCTTTCCGGGGCCCTACGACTCGTCCCGCAGATAGTGGCCCTGGCGGCCACCGGACTTCTCCCAGAGGGCGATCTCCCCGATCACCATCGCCCGGTCGGCGCTCTTGCACATGTCATAGATGGTGAGCGCCGCCACGGAACAGGCGTGCAGGGCCTCCATCTCCACCCCGGTGCGCTCGACGGTGTCGACCTGGGACTCGATCGCGATGTGGTCGTCGCCGATCTCGAAGTTGATGTGGACCGCCCCGACGAGGAGCGGGTGGCACAGCGGGATCATGTCGCTCGTGCGCTTGGCGGCCTGGATCCCGGCGATGCGGGCCACGGCGAGCACGTCGCCCTTCTTCACCTCGCGATTGGCGATTGCCGCGGTCGTCTCGGGCTTCATGAACACCTTGCAGCGCGCGATCGCCCGGCGATGCGTCGGTTCCTTCGGTGTCACGTCCACCATTCGCGCGCGACCGAGCGGGTCGAGGTGCGAGAACTCGAGGTCACCCATCGTCTATCCCCCGATCTGGCTCATCGTGCGACGAGGGCGCACGAACGTGACGTTGCCGATGTTGTGACCCGCCCACTTGGTGCCGACGGCGCGACGAATCTCGGCGGCCAGCTCGTCGTCGGTCGCCCCGTTGCGCAGCAGCGCGCGCAGGTCGAACTCGCTCGTTGCGAACAGACACGTGCGGAACTGACCGTCGGCGGTGATGCGCACGCGATCGCAGTCGCCGCAGAACGGCTTCGTCACCGACGGAATCACGCCGACGACGCCCTTGCCGTCCAGGTAACGCCAGCGATCGGCCGGCGCCGCGCCGCGAGCGGGAACTTGCTCGAGTGGATAGACCTCGTTGATCGCCGCGACGATCTCGTCCTGGCCGACAACCTGCGAGACGTCCCAGGTCGCCTGGGCATCGAGCGGCATGAACTCGATGAAGCGCACCTCCACCCCGCGTTCGCGACCGAAGGTGGCGAGGTCCACGATCTCGTCGTCGTTCACCCCGCGCTGCACGACGGCGTTCACCTTCACGGGCTCGAAGCCTGCCGCGAGCGCAGCGTCGATGCCGTCGAGCACGTGGGCGAGCTCGTCGCGACGGGTCATCTCCGTGAAGCGGTCGGCGCGCAGCGTGTCGAGGCTCACGTTGATGCGCTTCAACCCGGCCTCACGCAACTCGTCGGCGATCAAGCGCAAGGTCGCACCGTTCGTCGTGATCGCAAGGTCGATGGGCTTGCCCGCGAGTGGCGAGCTGGCGTTCTCGGGCACGACGAGTTGGGCCAACTTGTCGATGAGCACGGGCAGGTGTGCCCGCATCGTGGGTTCGCCGCCGGTGATGCGGATCGAGTCGACCCCGAAATACGACACGCAGACCGCCGCCAGTCGGCGCATCTCCTCGTAGGTCAACACGTCGGCGCGGGGCAACCACTTCATCCCCTCGGCCGGCATGCAATAGGTGCAGCGGAAGTTGCAGCGATCGGTGATCGAGATGCGCAGGTCGCGCACGGTGCGGCCGTACGGGTCGATCAGGTCCACGTCGCAAGCCTACGACCAGTCCCAGCGGTGTGGTTAGTCGATGACGAGGACGTCCACGTCGGCACCGATTTCCAGCCCGTCGCCGTCGGGAACCTCGGCGAGACCGTTGGCGAGCGCGGTGGCTGCCAGCTGATGGCTGCCCTGCGGACCGGTGTCGGCAACGTGCAGGCGGCCGTCGTCGCCGAAGCGTCCGTTGACTCGCACGTAGTGCACCTTGCCGTCGCGCTTGCGTCGGATCGGCGCGTCGAGCACCGCACGAACCTTCGGGCGCAACAGATCTCGGGAATGACCCATCATCTTGCGCAACGCGGGGCGCGCGAGCAGTTCGTAGCTGATGAGCGACGACACGGGATTGCCGGGCAAGCCGAAGATCGGCACCTTCCTCCCAGCACCAGTCGACCACAAGCCGAAGGCGAATGGCTTGGCGGGCTTGATCGCCAGCTGCATCCAGTTCATCTCGGCGTGTCGTGACAACACGGCCTTCACGACGTCGAAGTCGCCCATGCTCACGCCGCCGCTCGTGACGATCGCGTCGCACTCCTCGGCGGCCGAGCGCAACACCTGGGCGAGGGTCTCCTCGTCGTCGCGCACCACGCCGAGGTTGACGACGTCGCATCCCGTCGCGGCGATCAATCGATCGAGCATGGTCAGGTTGCTCTCGCGAATCTGTCCGGGCGCGAGAGGCGATCCGTCGATGACGAGTTCGTCGCCGGTCGACAACAACGCGACCTTGGCGCGCGGAAACGCGCGCACTCGTCGAACGTTGATGCTCGCCAGCACGCCGACACCTGCGGCGTTCAACACCTGCCCGGTCGTGAACACCGTGTCGCCCGCGCGCACGTCGCTGCCCTCCTCGCGAATCGCACCGCCCGACGGCACGCTCTTGTCGAGGCGCACGTGGTCGTCGTCCACCATCTGTGAATCCTCGACCATCACGACACCATCCACACCTGGAGGGATCACGGCTCCAGTCATGATGCGCACCGCTTCTCCGGCGCCGACCTCGATCGTTGGTGCGGCGCCGGCAGCGAGCGTGCCGACGACGCGCAGCGTCGCTGGCACCACCTCGACGTCTGTGCTGCGCACCCCGAAGCCGTCGACGGCGGAGTTGGCGAACGGTGGCACGTTCTCCGTGGCCACGACGTCCTGGCCGAGCACGCGACCGACCATGTCGTGGAACTCGACGTCGACGAGACCCAACGGCTGACAGGCCGACAGCACCGTCGCACGCGCGTCGTCGATGGGGATCATCTCAACAGACGGTACCGCCACCTGTGAGACTTGGGAGATGTCGAACTATGCGGCGTTGCCGTCGAGCGGGCACCGCGCGGCATGGGTGACGTGGGACGGCGCGCACGAGGCCCGCGTGGAACTGACGTGGGAGAACGAGGGCTGGACGGCCAACTGCACGCTCGACAGCGAGCGCGCCCAGGTCGTCGTTCGACTCTCGGCCTCGTGGATGGTGCAGCAGTTCATCGTCTTTCGCGACCTGGACGAACCCGACCTGTGGCTCGCCACCGACGGCCACGGCCGGTGGGGAGAGATGAACGGCGCGCATCGCACCGAACTCGACGGATGCGTGGACGTCGACATCGTCGGAATCCCGTTCACGAACGTCGTGCCGATCCGCAGGCTTCCGCTCCACGTCGGGCACAGCGCGCAACAGAACACGATCGCCGTCGACCTCGACACCCTCGGGGTGATCGTCGTGCCGCAGATCTACACGCGTCTCGACGCGAATCGCTGGCGCTATCGGAGCCTGGCGACGGGACGAGACGTCGACGTCGAGGTGGACGAGCACGGGTTCGTCGTCGACGAACCCGACGCGTTCCGTCGCGTTACTCGATGATCGCCTGGTAGACGAGGCTGCGCAGGTACGGCCGGATCGGGTGCGTCGTGGACGGCACGAGCTGCGTGAAGAACATCGCCGTCACTTCCTCCACCGGGTCCACCCAGAACGCCGTCGAGGCCATACCGCCCCAGCTGTAGGTGCCGTTCGGGCAGGCGACCTTGGTCTTGGCCTGGTCGACGACGACGGCAAATCCGAGACCGAAGCCGAGACCGTTGTAGAAGATCTCGTCCCCGAGCGGTCGACCCCAACTCGAGATGTCGGTGTTGTTCGGCAGGTGGTTCATCGTCATCAGATCGAGCGTCGTCGGCGAGATGATGCGCACGCCGTCGAGCTCACCACCGTTTTCCAGCATCTGCAGGAATCGCCAGTAGTCGTACGCCGTCGAGACGAGCCCGCCGCCGCCGGAGAAGTACGTCGGCTTGCGCAGCGCGTTGGCCTCCACCCCGTGCCCGCGACGCGCCTTCAGCGTCATCGTGTCGGCGATGTACAGAGCAGCCATGCGATCGTGCTTGGATTCAGGCGCCCAGAACGACGTGTCGTGCATGCCGAGCGGGGCGAAGATTCGCTGTTCGAAGAACTCATCCAGCGACATCCCGGAGACCACCTCGACGACGCGGCCAAGGATGTCGGTGGCCACCGAGTAGTTCCACGACGTGCCCGGGTGGAACACGAGCGGCAGCGCCGCATAGCGATCGCAGATCTGCTCGAGGGTGTCGGTCTGGGGAACGCCGTAGTCGAATCCGGCCCGGCGATACATGTCGTCGATCGCGTCGTAGTAGTTGAATCCGTAGGTCAACCCGGCGGTGTGGGTCAACAGGTGCCACACGCGCATCGGTTCGCGCTGCGGTTCGGTGAGCGGGGAAAGCGACGACCCGCCACGGAACACCTCGGTCTTGCCGAACGACGGGATGAACTCGCGCACCTCGTCGGTCAGCTGCAACTTGCCCTCCTCGACGAGCATCATGCAGGCCACCGACGTGATCGGCTTGGTCATCGAGTAGATGCGATACATCGTGTCGGCAGTGATCGGGAGCGACTCCTCGACGTTGCGCATGCCGTAGTGGCTCACGTGCGCGAGCTGTCCGTAGCGCGCGACGGCGACGGAATATCCCGGCAACCTGCCGTCGTCCACGTAGGTGCGGAAGTGGTCGTCGATGCGCGCAAGGCGCTGCGAGCTCATTCCCACTTCTTCCGGTCGAATCGTCGCCGTGATCTGTGCCATCGTGGTCCCCCGTCGAATCCCTCGGGCAAGGCTACGCCCGAAGCCTCCCCCTATCGAAAGCGGGCGGAGAGCCAGTCGGCGAACCTGGCGCCGACGTCGTCTCGCTTGAGCGTCATCTCGATGACCGCCTCGAGCCACCCGAGCGGGGTCCCGGTGTCGTGGCGCTCGATGTCGCTCACGATTCCCGTGAGCTCGCCGTCGAGTGCGCGTGCGAGCAACGCATCGGTGAGCTGGATCTCACCGCTCGGTGCGGGAGCGAGCGAGTCGAGCACGTCGAAGATGCCGGCGTCGAGCACGTAGCGACCGATGATGATGATGTCGCTCGGTGCGTCCTCCATCCGCGGCTTTTCGACCACGCCCGTCACGGTCACGATGCCGGCCGAGTCCGGTGCGCCGGTCGTCGTCACGCAGCCGTAGCTCGACACCTCCTCGCGCGGCACTTGCTTCAGCCCCACGACGCTCGAACCCGTCACGGCGTGTTGGGCCGCGAGCTGGGAGACGAGCGAAGAGTCCCCCATGATTTCATCCGGAAGGAGCACGGCGAAGGCCTCTCCCGCCACGGCGTCCCTCGCGCAGGCAATTGCATGGCCGAGACCGCGCGGCGAGTCCTGGTAGACGACCGTCGTGCGCACGGACGAACCAATGCGCTCGAGTCGATCTGCGAGATCCCCCCGCCCACTCGCACGCACCCGACGAACGACGTCGGTCGACGGCACGAGGTACTGCTCGAGTCCGGGCTTGGCGACGTTGGAGACCACGACGATGTGGTCGATGCCCGCGCCGATCGCCTCGTCCATCACGAACTGCAGCGCCGGGGTGTCGAAGATCGGCATCAGTTCCTTGGGCACCGACTTCGTGGCGGGCAGGAAGCGCGTCCCGAGCCCGGCGGCCGGGATCACAGCAGTGCGTATCGCCACGGATGCATCCTAGAATTTCTCCCACCATGCCGACGTACGTCTACAAATTCCTCGACACCGGGGAGACGATCGAGGTGCAGCAGGCCTTCACCGACGAGCCCCTCACCGAGCTCGCCCACCCCGTGGACGGCACCGTCAAGGCCGTGAAGAAGGTGTTCACCCCCGTCGGCGTGTCGTTCAAGGGTGGCGGCTTCTACAAGACCGACAGTCGTGGCTCGTCCAGTTCGTCGAGCTCCACCTCGAGCTCGACGTCGACGACCACCTCGACGACTGATTCCTCGAGCACCCCGGCGGCGCCTGCCCCAGCCGCCTCGACGTCCACCGCAACGTCAACCCCGTCGTCCACCACGTCGTCCTGACAGGTCTCGCGCACACATCCGTGTGCCGATGACGATCGAACGACTCAGACGACTCACCACCCTTGTCGCCGAACGCGCCCTCGAGGCATCCGTCGTGCTCGCTCGGTCTCCGGCGTTGCAGCGGATCGTCGTCGGTTTCGGCGTCGCGGCGCTCGGTGCGTCGGTCTTTGCGACCATGATTCGCCTCGAGCGCACGATCCATGCACACGGCCAGATGGTCACGGTGTTCGTGGCCACGTCTGCGATCGAACCCGGTGACGACGTGACCAACGACGTCCTTCGCCGACTCGACGTCCCCGTCGCCTACCTCGCACCGAACGCACTGCGTGACGCGACGGGTGTCGTTGCGTCACAACCACTCCACGTCGGCGATCTGCTCACCACCTCGAACACGACGCGCTCCCGCACCACGGTGATCCCGGAGGGTTGGCGCGGCATCAGCATCGATGCCGGCGGGCTCGCCGAACGCCTCGTTGCAGGCACAAGCGTGGACGTCATGGCCAACGGCACGTTCCTCGTCGAGGGTGCGCTCGTTGTCGAGGTCGGTCGCGACGATCGCTCGGTGTTGATCGCGGTTCCCCACGACGTCGTCGTCGACGTCGCAGATGCAGCGACCCTCGGGATCGCGGTACTCGCGATCGCCGGCTAGCGCACCGAGCTTGCGAGCAGCGCAAAGACGCCGAGACCGACGACGATGCGATAGGCGACGAAGCCGGTGAAGCGACGCGTACGCAGCAACTTGATCATCCCCCACATCGCGATCCATCCGGAAACCCCGGATGCGACGATTCCGGCCACGAGCGCGGCCCCGAGACCGTCGGGCACTCCGTCGCCGATCAGCGAGCCGAGTTGGAACACGACCGCTGCAGCGATCACGGGGATCGACATGAGGAAGCTGATGCGAGCCGCGGCGTCGCGGCTGAAGCCGATCGCGCGTGCCATGGAGATCGTGATCCCTGATCGAGAGGTTCCTGGATTGAGCGCGAGCACCTGCGCACAACCGGTGAGCACCGCGTCGCGCAGCCGATAGTCGGCGACGTCGCGGGAACCCGATCGACGATCCGCCCACCACAACACGAGGGCAAAGCCGATCAACGAGGTTGCGATTGCGGCCGGCCCACCGAGTGACTCGGTGATCCAGTCCTGTGCGACGAGACCGACGAGACCTGCAGGGATGGCCGATGCGACAAAGAGCCACGCGGCCTTGCCCGTCGCCGATGCGCCTCGCGGTCGACGCAACGCACCGAGTCCCGCCCCTACATATTTGACGAGTTCGGTGCGCATATAGATGACGACAGCGACGAGGGTGCCGAGGTGCAAAGCGGTGTCGAAGGCCTTGGCGACGGCGTCGTCGTCGAAGTCGTTCCATCCGAAGAGCCACGGCACGAGCTCGAGGTGGCCGCTCGAGGAGATCGGAAGGAACTCGGTCAACCCTTGGACGATGCCGAGGACGATCGCGTGCAGGATCGACATGGGTCGAGCGGTTACTGCCCGCTCATGGTCACGTCACGAATGACGAGCGACAGCCCGGCTGCACGAGATGGCAGCCAGTCGACGTCGCCACCGATCGCGACGATGTCGAGCAGCATCTTTTGCAGCGTGCTCGCGATGGTGAACTCGCGAACCGGTTCGCCGATGGTGCCGTTTCGAATCAGCATCCCGGATGCCCCGGTCGAGAAGTCGCCCGAGATCGGGTTCACGCCACTGTGCAGCCCCGAGACCATCTGGATGAGCACGCCGTCGTCTACGTCGGCGATCAACTGCTCCTGCGTGGCGGTTCCCGGAACGAGCTGCATGGCGAGACATCCGACCCCGGGGGTCGAGGCGAATCCGCCGCGCGTGGCGTTCCCCGTGCTCTTCGTCGACATGCGACGCGCGCTGTAGGACGACTGCACGAACTGCTTGAGCACCCCGCCTTCGATCAACACGTTGCGACGAGCCGCAAGGCCCTCCCCGTCGATGTCGGTCGCCGTGTACGCAAGCGGGTTCGTCGGATCGTCGACGAGGGTGATCCGCGGGTCGGCGACCGTGTCCCCGAGGCGCTCGGCGAACAGACTGCGTCCCTTGGCGACGTTCTCACCGTTCAGCGTGCTCGACAGCACGCCGAGGAACTGCGACGTCACGAACGGATCGAGCACCACCGTCGTGCGCTTGCTCGCGGGCTTGGAGGCTCCAAGCAGGCGCGTGGCGCGCTCGGCCGCCTCACGTGCCGCGCGGGTGAGGTCGAACTCCTTCGGCGAATCGCCGACCGAGTAGCCGAATCCCGTCTGGGTCTCCTCGTCGTCGTCGGCGAGCGTGGAGACCGAGACGTAACACGAGTTGCCGCGACCGCTCTCGCGGATGCCGGTCGTGGTCGAGACCGCGACCTCGCCCCATCCGTCGTCGTAGTTCGACTCCTCGACACGCACGCGCGAGTCCATCCCGAGCGTGAGTCGCTCGAGTTCCTTGGTCAGCGCGATCTTGTCGGTCGTCGGGTAGTTGGCGAGTTCGTCGTCCCAGAACTTCTGCGGGATCTGCTCCACGCCATCGGGCGTCGCGAGTCCGGCGAACTCGTCGGGCGTTCCGAACGAGACATTGTCGCGTGCGTCGGCGAGCACCTCGGCGATCGCGGCAGGATCGAGCGTTCCGGCGTAGGCGAACCCCGTGCGTCCGTCACGAATGACGCGGATGCCGACTCCTTCGCTCTGGGCCGACACGAAGTGCTCGACTTCGCCCTCATAGACGCGAATGGCGGTCTCCCCGCCACGGCTCACGTAGGCCTCGATCTGTTCCCCGGGCTTGGCCGCGGCGACCACTCGGTCGGCGATCTCCTGCAGATCGGGCACCCCGATCGTCATGCCGCGGTTCCACCGATCGTCATCGACGTGACGCGCAGCGTCGGGCAGCCGTCGCCGACCGGCACGCCCTGGCCATCCTTGCCGCAGGTGCCCGGGCCGCCCATCGCAAAGTCGTTGCCCAACAGGTCGATGTCCTTCAGCACCTGCGGACCGTTTCCGATCAAGTTTCCTTCACGCAACGGTTCGGTGATCTCTCCGTTTTCGATGAGGTAGGCCTCGACCATGCCGAAGACGAAGTCGCCGCTCGCGGTGTCGACCTGTCCGCCACCGAGCTTGGCGACGTAGACGCCGCGCTCGGTCGCGCGAATGATGTCGTCCGGGTCCTCCGTGCCAGCCGTGACGAACGTGTTCGTCATCCGCACCATCGGCAGGTCCGCATAGCTCTGTCGACGACCGTTGCCGCTCTGGCGGCGCCCTTCGCGTCGTGCGCGGATGTAGTCCCACATGTAGTCAGTGAGCACGCCGTTTTCGATCAGCGTGTTCGACTGCGTTGGGTGACCCTCGTCGTCGATGCCGATCGCGCCCCACTCACCCGTCATCGTGCCGTCGTCGACGACGGTGACGAGCGGAGAGGCAACGAGCTGACCGACCTTGTCGCGATAGACGCTCGCACCCTTGCCGACGAGGTCGGCTTCGAGTCCGTGACCGCACGCCTCGTGGAACAACACGCCACCGGAACCCTGCTTGATGACGACCGGCATCGCACTCGACGGAGCCGGGCGCGCCTTCAGTTTGGTCAGCGCCTGCCGTGCGGCAGCCATCGCAAGTTCCTCGACGTCGTTGTCGTCGAACACCTCGAAGCCGATGGTGTGGCCGAGCGACTGGTATCCGGTCTGCATGCCAGCGTCACCGTTGGCGATCGCGCTCACGCGAAACAGCGTGCGAACCTGCGTGTCGGCACTGAAGACTCCGTCGGAGTTGGCCACGAGGATGCGCTTGATCGAATCGCCGTAACCGGCGGAGACCTGGACGATCGCCGAGTCGAGCGAGCGAGCCGCGTCGTTCGCGCGCTTCAACAACTCGACTTTCGTCGCCTTGGTCACCGAATCAGGTGCGGTGCGAACCGTGTTCACGGGATGCGTGAGGAGCGGTCGCAGGGCGATCGTGTGCACGCCCCCATCGCCCTGGCGAGCAGCTTGCGCGGCGGCCTCAGCCGCGGCGAGCAGACCCTTTTCGCTCAGGTCCGAGGTGTGGGCAAACCCTGTCGTCTCGCCAGCGATGACGCGGATTCCTGCTCCGCGGTCACGACCGCTGTTGACCTGTTCCACCTTGTTGTCATCCAGCCCGGCAGACGTGGAACGTTTGTCCTCGACGAAGATCTCCGCGAACTCAGCTCCGGTGCTTCGGCCCTTGGCGAGCACCCGCGCGATGACATCTGGATCGACGAGGGGATTTTCGGTCATGGACATGCGCTTCAGCCTACCCATCACGTTCCGCGTGGCTCAGTCGAGCGCCGCTTCGCCAATACGCTTGATGTCGTGCACGACACGTCCCCCGAGCAGCTCGTCGTCGCCGTCCCCCGACACCATCGCACGCTGTGGTGGAAGGAAGTGCTGATCATCGGCACGTTCTATGCCATGTACACGCTGATTCGCAATCAGTTCGGTTCCGCCCTCGTTCGCGGCGTCGAAGTTCCACTGCATGCCTTCACCAATGCGGTCCGCGTCATCCGCGTCGAACGCGCGCTCGGTCTCTACCACGAAGAGACCATCCAGGATTGGTTCCTCCCCCACGTCTGGTTCATCAAG
>CAYSRZ010000016.1:0-12598 GCA_964433615.1 uncultured Acidimicrobium sp.
GCCAAGGCCAAGGACCACTTCATCCGCTCCAACCTCCGACTCGTCGTGTCGATCGCCCGTCGCTACCCGCTGCCCCAGGGCATGGACCTTTTGGACCTCATCCAGGAGGGCAACTTGGGTCTCGAGCACGCCGTCGACAAGTTCGACTGGCGCCGTGGATTCAAGTTCTCCACCTACGCCACGTTCTGGATCCGTCAGGCCATCGGTCGCGCACTCGACCAGAAGGCCTCGCTCATCCGCATCCCCGGTGATCGTTCCGCGACGTTGCGCGCCGCGCTGCGCCAGGGTTCCGGCGACGCCGAGGGTCTGGACGCGATGAACGCCGAACTGCACCGCCTCACCACCCCGGTCTCGCTCGACAAGACCATCGGTGACGACGGCGACGCAACGCTCGGCGACCTCGTGCCGAACGACGACATCAGCCCGGAAGAGGCCGTGATGTCGCTCGTCGACACCGACCTGCTCGACAACCTGCTCTCGACGTTGGACGAGCGCGCACGATATGCGGTCGAGGCACGCTTCGGCATGCACGACGGCGAGCGCAAGAGCTTCCGTCAGGTCGGCGAGGAACTCGGCGTCACCGCCGAGGCCGCCCGCCGCCTCGTGAGCCGTGCGGTCGACTCCCTGCGCGACGACGCAGGCGATTTCCTGACCGTCTGAGCCATCCATAATTCGGCGGGTTTCGCCGGAACCTCGTTCGTACACTGAGAGGCGATTCCTATGAGCCGCGCGTGGACACCCTCGACATGGCAGAGCTTTCCTGCCGTGCAGCAGCCTGACTGGCCCGACTCGGGCGAGCTCGACCGCGCGCTGAAGCAGATCTCCGCGCTGCCCCCGCTCGTGTTCGCGGGCGAGGCGCGATCCCTGCTGTCGTCACTCGGCCAGGTTGCGAGCGGCAATGCATTTCTCCTCCAGGCCGGCGACTGCGCCGAGAGCTTCGAGGAGTTCACCGCCGTCAACATCCGCGAGAAGCTGCGCGTCATCTTGCAGATGGCCGTCATGCTCACCTACTCGATGGGCGTGCCCGTCGTGAAGGTCGGTCGGATCGCCGGCCAGTTCGCCAAGCCACGATCCAATCCCACCGAGACGATCGGTGGCGAGGAGTTGCCCGTGTTCCGCGGACACATGGTGAACGATCCCTCGCCGCGCCTCGACTTGCGCGTGCCGAACCCGGAACGACTCGTGCAGGCCTACCACCAGGCCGCCAGCACGTTGAACCTCGTGCGCGCCTTCACCAAGGGCGGATTCGCCGACTTGAACCGCGTGCATGCCTGGAACCAGGAGTTCGTCGCCTCGAGCGCCGAAGGCCGCCGCTACGAGCAGGTGGCGTCCGAGGTCGAGCGCGCACTCGCGTTCATGCGGGCGTGCGGCATCGACACCGAGACCAACACCGCGCTGCACCAGGTCGACGTCTACACCAGCCACGAAGCACTCATCTTGGGTTACGAAGAGGCGCTCACTCGCCAGGACTCCCTCACCGGAGACTGGTACGACTGCAGCGCGCACATGCTGTGGATCGGCGAGCGCACCCGCCAACTCGACGGCGCACACGTCGAGTTCCTGCGCGGCGTCGGCAATCCGATCGGCTGCAAGATCGGCAAGTCGACGAGCGTCGACTACGTGCTCGAGTTGTGCGAGACGCTGAACCCCGCCCGCATCCCCGGTCGACTCACCTTGATCTCGCGCATGGGCGCCTCGGAGGTCGAAGAGACTCTTCGCCCGTTGCTGCGCGCCGTGCGCGACGCCGGCCATCCGGTCGTGTGGGCCTGTGATCCGATGCACGCCAACACCTTCACCGCACCGAACGGTCGCAAGACCCGCCATTTCGAGGACATCATCTCGGAGATCACCGGCTTCGTCGCGGCACACCGTGCCGAGGGAACCTGGCCGGGTGGCATCCACGTGGAGTTGACGGGCGAGAACGTCACCGAGTGCCTCGGAGGCGGCGAGGGTCTGTCGAACGAGGACCTCGACACGCGCTATGAGACCGTGTGCGACCCGCGCCTGAACGCTCGCCAATCACTCGACCTCGCATTCCGCGTCGCAGAACTGATTCGCAGCAAGAATTGATCCGTGGCATCCACGGAACTCGCGGCATTCGACCTCGTCTCCGCGTGGCCGGTTGAACGAGTCGCCGTCGGGGCGATCGACAGGGCTGGCAACACCTACCTCCACGGCGACCGCGGCACGTTCCGCATCGCCTCGGTGAGCAAGCCGATGACGGCGTGGGCGACGCTCGTTGCCGTCGAGGACGGCTCGGTGTCACTCGACGACGAGGTCGGCGCAGAAGGATGCACCCTTCGCCACCTCCTGTCCCATGCCGGCGGCTACGGCTTCGACACGCGGGACGCAATCGTCAGCCCCGGCCGCAAGCGCATCTATTCGAACACCGGTTACGACCTCGCCGCGGAACACGTCGCCGAGGGTGTCGAGATGGACTTTGCGGACTTCATCGCCGAAGCGCTCTTTCAGCCTCTCGGCATGGACTCAGCCGACCTCATCGGATCGGCGGCAAAGGACGTGCACTGTTCGATCGCCGACCTCGCGAAGTTCGCAAGCGAATTGCGCGAACCGAAACTGCTCGCACCCCAGACCGCGCGCGACGCGACGACGAACCAGTTCGGCGACCTCGAAGGCGTGGTGCCGGGGATCGGCAAGTTCACGCCCTGCAACTGGGGACTCGGACCGGAGATCCGTGGACACAAGTGGCCGCATTGGACCGGCTCGCGCAACTCCTCGTCCACCTTCGGCCACTTCGGCGGCTCGGGGACGTTCGTGTGGGTCGACCCGCTCGCCCACGTCGCGGCATTCGCCCTTGCGAACCGCGAGTTCGACGAGTGGGCGATGGAGCACTGGCCGACGTTTTCCGATGCGATTCTCGACGAGCTTGGACGCAACTAGATGACGACCGACCGCAACCATCGGGCGGATGCGACGCTGCTCATGTTCTGTTCCTTCGGAACGGCGACGTCGAACAGCCTCATCTTTGCCGCCATCGGCGACCTGCAGGACACCTACGGATTCTCCTCGTCGGGACTCGGTGCCATCGCAGGAATGGGCTTCCTCTCGGGGCTCATGGTGCAGATGTTCATCGCGCCGCTCGGCGACCGCGGACACTCCAAGCGACTGATCATGACCGGGCTCTTGCTCGGCGCGATCGGATCCACCTTGTTCGCCCTCGGCTCGAGCCTCCCGGTCTTCGTCGTCGCCCGCGGCATCATCGGCTCGGCGTTCGGGTTCGTGTTCCCCGCCGTGCGCTCGTTGATCGCCCACGTCGATCCCGAGCGACGGGGCGAGCGACTCGGCCGTCTCGGCGCAGTGGAACTGCTCGGCTTCGTCGCCGGACCACTCGTCGGCGGCTTCCTCATCGACCCCATCGGTCTCGGCGAGACGTTCGCGCTCTTCGGCGCCCTCAACCTCGTCACGCTCGCGGTGATCGTCACACGCAGCTTCCCACGCCTGCCCTCGACCGAGTCGAGCCAACGACTGAGCCTCACCCTCCTTCGCGAACCGAAGGTGCGCGTCGCGGTGCTGTTGTTCATGGCCACACAGGCACCGATCGGCGTCTTCGATGCGCTGTGGGACCGCTACCTCACCGACCTCGGGGGCACGAACACGACCGTCGGGCTGTCCTTTGCGCTCTTCGGACTGCCCTACATCGCGCTCGCCTCGCGCGCTGGCCGTTTCACCGACAAACGAGACTCGGTGAAGTTGGCGATGTGGGCACTCGTCGTCGTCTCACCGTTCCTCGCGCTCTACGGACTGATCGAGGTGCTGTGGTTCGTCGTGTGGCTGAACTTCGCCGAAGGAATCGTGCAGGCGATGACCTATCCGGCGGTCAACGCGACGATCGCGAACTCGGCGCCGCACGGTCGAGCGGCCGCGGTCCAGGGACTCGCGGGAGCCTCGGGGCTCCTCGTCGCACTCACGATGTCGGTGGCAATGCCACCCGTCTACGGAGCCTTCGGAGCGGGCACGACCTTCACGATCGTGGCCGTGCTCATGCTCGCCTGCACGGGACTCGCGGCCCTACAGCATCGGGCAATCATGCGAGGCGAACTACCCGCCCAATGACGTAAGGCGCCTCACCCGGGGATCGTCCAGTCCGCACAACCCGACGAGCAATCCGACCGTGCGCGCCACGTCGAGCGAACCTTCAGCCACCATTCCCTCGATGTCTGCCCAATCTTTCGTCCGATTGAAGAGTGCCTTGAACACGGCGAGGTGAACCGCCGACAGAATCGGGACCGCGCGACCACGAAAGTCGACGTGAGTGACGTGTCGGGCCACATCGTCGTGGAACGTGGTCACGTTGAAGAACAAATCGATCGGAGTTTCCCCCCACATGATGCGAACCTGATCGTCGCGTTGAGCCGCAGCGACGTGGTCCTCGCGCACCTGAACGACACCCTCCAAGGCACTGACAACACGCGAAATCTCCGATGCCTCAACAAAGATGTTGACGTCGATGTCGATCGTTCCTCGCGGTTCCCGCGTGTGATAGGCAAGCGCAAATGCCCCGCCGAATGCATGTGGGATGCGTGCCTGAGTCAACAGTTCGTCCAGTCGGACGATCTTGCGAACGAGCGATGTCACCGAGGAAACCTCGGGTAGCCACAGACCAGGGCAGGCTTGCGGCGAGGAAGACTCTCCGCCAGTTCGATGACCTGAACGAGCTTTCGTGAGACTTCCTGGTCCGAGACCGATGGCGACGGCTTCAAGGACACTTCGAGTGAAAAGCCGCAGGCCTCGACGAGGTAGGACACGGTGTCCATGGTCGGCGAGCGGCGACCGGATTCGATCTCGACGATCGCGGCTGGGAAGGTTTCGGCCCTGCGGGCCAACTCCCGCTTGGAGAGTCCTGCTGCCTCTCGCGCCACGGTGACGACCTGGTTCAGGTTCATGGAGAGAGCATATCTACAGGTGTTATAGAAAACAATAACATAAATGCGAGACTTGACGGACGCGTCAACTCGGTCGATTCCTAGACTGAAATGCATGGGTGTCGCACAGCGTCCCGTGTTGGCCGAATTCGACGCGCGCACCGATTCCTTCGAGTCGATCTGGGAAGCCTTCGTCCGCGACGGGGCCGCGATCGTGCACCACATGCTCGCACCCGACACCCTCGCCCGATTGCGTGAAGAACTCGCCTCCACGACGCGCGCGACGTCCGCAGGAACAAAGTCGACCGACGCGATGGTCCAGAAATTCTGGGGATCCAATACGAAGCGTTTCACGCGACTCGCCGCTCGCTCGGCGACGTTTCGGGACGAGGTCCTCGTGCATCCGATCCTGCGCCAGGCGGCCGATCGAGAGATCGGACCGCACTGTGCCGCATATTGGATGAACACTGGCCAGATGATGATCATCGGCCCCGGCCAAAGCGCGCAGTGGTTGCATCGCGACGCCGACAACTGGCCGCTCGTGCTCGGGCCGAACGAGCGTCCGGTGACGATCTCGTGCATGTTCGCCCTCACGGAATTCACGGCCGAGACGGGTGCGACCCGCGTCGTACCTGGCAGCCATCGCTGGAGCGACTTCGAGCGCACGGCGACCGACGACGAGGTGATCCAGGCAGTGATGCCCGCGGGTAGTGGCCTCATCTACTCGGGTGCGGTCCTGCACGGCGGTGGCAAGAACTCAACGACTGACGTATGGCGCGAGGGTATGCACTTGTCCTATCTCGTCGGCTGGTTGACCCCCGAGGAGGCCGGCTGCATCGGCATCTCCGACGAGGTCGCTCGCACGCTCACCCCCCTCCAGCAACAGCTCCTGGGCTGGCGCTGCTACGACGGCGACACCGCGGCTGCGAGGCTGTGGACCCTCGACTACGAGGACATTCCCGTTGCCCTCGACTGGGAAGCGCGGCGACCGTCATGACGGCCGAGATTCGCGGACTGCGCACGAGTTTCATGAGGGATGACTACGTCTCGCCCGAGGTGTTCGACCGGGACATGGAGCTCGTCTATGGCGCCAACTGGTGCTTTGCCGGTCTCACCCAGGATCTCTCCCACGTCGGAGACCGCCTCGTCGTCGAGATCGGCACCGAGAGCGTGCTCATCGTGCGCAACCGCGACGGCGAACTGCGTGCATACTTCAACGTCTGTCAGCACCGCGGCTCCCAACTGTGCGACGAGAGCGGATCGGGATATGGGGCAGCGATCACGTGTCCGTATCACTCGTGGAGCTACTCACTCGACGGAAGACTCGTCTCTGCGATCCACCACGACAAGGAGGACTTCGACCGGGAGTGCATCTCGCTGTCGTCGGTCCGCGTGGACGAATGGCAGGGATGCATCTTCGTCAACCTGGACCCGCACGGGCCGACGCTCACCGAACACCTCGAAGGGCTCTACAGCGCACCGACGTCCCTGGAACGATTCGACATCGGGTCACTGGTACGTGCCCACCACACCGTGGACGAGGCCAAGTGCAACTGGAAGGTGCTCGTGGAGAACTACTCGGAGTGCCTGCACTGCTCGGTCGTACACCCCGAATTCTGCGACGTCGTCCCCGTCTACAAGACAGGTCGCACGATCGAATCAGATCGTGACGACTGGGCCGCCCGCCTCGCCCCCGGCGCGACTGCCGTGTCGTTCGACAAGACATCCGCGCTGCCGATGATTCCCGGGATGGACGAACCGCTCGTATACGGGGCGTTCGTCTATCCGAACATGTTGATCGACGTGATGCCGACGTGCGTCGCACTCACCCGATACGTCCCGCGTTCGGCGACGACGACCACCGTGCACACCGACTACCTCTTTCCCGCCTCGGTTGCGTCCGACCCTTCGGCCGACCTGACTCCGACGCTGTCGTTCAACGACCTCGTCAACCAGCAGGACATCGCAGTCTCCGAACGCGTGCAGCGGGGCGTGGCTTCGAAGAGTTTCGTGCGGTCGTATCACACGGGCATGGAAAAGTACGCCCAGCAGTTCGTGAAGCGCTACCGCGCCGACGCGAGCTAGTTGTAGCTACCGACGGCGAAGTCGGACGACGTCCGGTCGGTGACCTCGGTGAGCGTCTTGGCGAAACGCTCCATGTTGGCGATCCACTGGTCGGCGTGACTGCGATCGTGGGCGACCGACATGGTGATCGACTCGCTCTTGCCCCACGGCGGCAGGAACACCCCGCCATTGAACTGGGTGAGGAAGTGCAGATGCGACACCGCCGTGTTAAACCCGAGGAACTGACGGTAGTTACGAGCGACCTCGTCACTAAACACGACGCACACCTTGAACCCGAAGTGGTGGCCGTAGGCGGCGTGACCGTGCCCTCGCAACACCTCGAGTGATTCCCGGAGCACGTACTTGCCGACTTCGTCAGCCCGTGCGTACGCGTCTTCGGTGAGCACCTCGGTGAGCGTGGCGACCGCGGCCGCCATCGTCATCGGATTGCCGTTGAACGTGCCGATCTGGTTGTAGCGACCATCCTCGATGAGGCCCATCACCTCGTCCGTGCCACCGATCGCCCCGCATGGAACCCCGCCACCCAGTGCCTTGGCGAGACACACGAGGTCTGGCGTCACACCAAAGAGTCGGGTGGCGCCCCCTCGATGTACGACGAGACCGGTCTTCACCTCGTCGAATGCAAGGAGTGCTCCGTGCCGATGAACGATGTCGCGCACGCCCTCGAGATATCCCGGCTCCGGAACGATGATCCCCGCGTTCATCATCATCGGCTCCATGATCATCCCCGCGATCTGGCCGGGATGATCCGCGAACACCTGCTCGAGTGCCGCAAGGTCGTTGAACGGCACGATGCGTACGAGGTCGGCGACCGCCTGCGGTACTCCCTCGCCAGGTGTGCGCGTCGGATTCGACGCCGGCCCCAGTTGGTCGACGGAGCGAAAGATCGACACGAGCACCGAATCGTGGTGGCCGTTGTAGCCGCCTTCGAGCTTGACGATGAGGTCGCGTCCCGTCGCCGCGCGCATCAGATGGATCGCATCCATGGTCGCTTCGGAACCGGAGTTGTTGAACCGCCACTTCGGTAACCCGAAGCGCTGAGCGAGCAGTTCGGCGACCGTCACGATGTCGGGCGACGGCTGGGCGAAATGCGTCCCCTTGGTCACGCGCTCCTGCACCGCCCGCACGATGGCCGGGTTCGCATGTCCGACGACGTTTGCCCCATAGCCAGCGTGAAAGTCGATGTATCGGTTGCCGTCCACGTCCCAGACGTAGGCCCCTTCGCCACGCTCGACCCAGATCGGTACGGGTCGCGAACTCGCCCAACTGGACGCGACACCACCAGGGATGTGTTTCGTCGCTCGTGCATGGTGCGCGACCGACCCAGGTATTCGGGCAAGGAGGTCTGCTTCCTCGACCGCGATTCGTTTGTCCAGGTCGTTCACCAGGAATAAGGTACACCCATGGAACGTCGTGACTTTCTTCGCACCTTGATCGCCACAACCGGAGGACTCGTCGTCGCACCGAGCGTGCTCGCCGCGTGCTCGGGATCCTCGAATTCCTCCGGCGCACTCGTCATCGGCACCCCGCAGAACCCGGTCTCGCTTCCCGTCACGGGTGAGGCGATCGCCGACGGCCTCGCCAACGAGGGTGGAACGATGGAAATCCTCAATTGGGCCGACTACACCAACCCCGAGGTGATCGCGGACTTCGAGAAGGCCTTCGGCGTGACCGTCAAGCAGACCATCTACGACAACGAAGATGCCGCGATCGCCAAATTGCGCAATGGCACGTTGAAGCCCGACTTGATCATCGGCATGACCGACACCGCACTCGCCCGCCTCGTCGCCGGAGACCTCATCCAGCCGCTCAACCAGACCTACATCCCGAATCGCAGCAACATCTTGTCGGGCCTACAGAGCCCGTACTACGACCAGGGCTCGCAGTACACGATGGCCCAGTTCATCTACGGCAACGGCATCGGCTTCCGCTCCGACCGCGTGGACGCAGCCCAGGTGGCCGCAGAAGGCTACGACTCGATGTGGAACCCGACGTATTCGGGCAAGCTCGCGGTGATCGACTCCTATCGCGACACGATCGCCCTCGCCCTCTTCCAAGCCGGCGTCACCGACGTGAACACCGCCGATGCCGACGTGCTGGCCGCGGCACAAGACAACCTCATTCGTCTACGCGAGGCGACGAGTCCGAAGGTCGACATCACGAGCTATACCGAGATCCCCGCAGGCAACCGCGACATCGCCTACATGTGGGGCGGCGACGCACTTGCCATGCCGTTCTTCCTCCCCGAGGGCACGCCGAGCGAGGCACTCGGCTTCTGGTACCCCAAGGACACGATCACGGCGAACGACTTCTTCTGCATTCCGAAGGCATCTGCAACGCCCGTCGCGGCACACCAGTTCATCAACTACCTGCTCGACGTGGATGTCGCAATCAAGAACCAGACCTACGTCGGCTACCAGCCTGCGCTCACCGATGTGACCGTTGATGCGATGCTCTCCTCCGGCGGAATCGTCGAGAGCGTCGCAGACGCCGTCGTGACCGCAGAGCGCTATGAGTCAGGTGCCCGACTTGTGAGCCTGGAGCCGGAAGTCGACGCGCTGTGGAACGACGTGTGGACCACGTTCACCGCCGGCTGATCCGATGAACCGACGCAACCGACTCTGGGTTGCACTCACCACGCCCGGCATCGCCTGGCTCCTCGCGTTCTTTGCGGTTCCGTTCTATGCCGTGGCGTGCGTCGCATTCGGAACCATCGACCCGATCTTTCGCGACGCGGTTCCGCAGTGGAATCCCCTCGCCTGGGACTTCGCCCAGGCGTCGAGTGTGCTCGAGAGCATTGCGACGGGGCCCCTGCGAGGCGTCGTCGTGCGCACGATCGCCTACGTCGCCATCGCCATGACGCTCGCCTTCGGCATCGGATTTCCGATCGCCTATTACCTCGCTCGGCACGCGGGCAGACGTCGCCTGATGTTGCTCACCCTCATCGTGTTGCCGTTTTGGGTCAACTATCTGATGCGCATGCTCGCCTGGGTCAACCTGCTGAGCCCGAGCGGTCTGGTCCAGCGGGTGTTTGCGAATTTCGGCGTGGACGTGAACTGGTTGGACGGATCGGCGACGACGGTCATCCTCGGGCTCGTCTACGGCTACGTGCCGTTCCTCATCCTGCCCCTATATGCGGCGCTCGAGCGCATCGACTGGCGCCTCGTGGACGCAGCACGCGACCTCGGAGCGACCTCGCGACAGGCCTTCCGTCTGGTGACGGTCCCATTGTCCAAGGCCGGCGTCGTGGCCGCGGGAATCCTGATCGCGCTGCCGATGTTCGGCGACTACTACACGAACGACCTCCTCTCCCGCTCTCCAAGCACCGAGATGCTCGGCAACCAGATCGACTTCTACATCAACAACTCGAGCGAACCCCAGAACGGAGCGGTGCTCGTGATGGTCATGTCGGCGGTGCTGCTTCTCGGGTTGTCCTGGTACCTGCGCTCGACCGCGCGGGTCGGCAGGGAGCGCGTGCGATGAAGCGCAGGATGCTCGTGCTCCCCACGCTCGTGTGGGGATACGTCGCCTGGAGCCTGCTGCCCGTCGTCATCGCGGTCGCATTTTCCTTCAACGACGGCCGGAGCCGCTCGGTGTGGCAGGGCTTTTCGTTCCGCTGGTGGTTCGCCGACCCCTACGGCTCGGTGTTCCGCGATCCGGCAATGCGCCAGACGATCGTCAACTCCCTCGTGCTCAGCATCTCCACGATGGTCATCGTCGTCCCACTCGGGATCACGCTCGCCATCGGCGCGCAGCGACTTCGTGGCAAGAGCGCAACTGCCGTGCAAGGTCTCACCTCGGTACCGCTCGTGACCCCAGAGATCGTCGTCGGTGCCGCACTCCTCATCACCTTCACCCGGCTCTTGAGCGGCATCCCGCTCGGCTATCCGGCCCAGGTCCTCGGCAACGTCACGTTTTCGGTGGCGAGCGTGGTGGTCATCGTGCGCGCCCGCTTGGTCACGATCGGGTCGAGTTTCGAAGACGCCGCCCGCGACCTGGGTGCGACGCGACTGCAGGCGATTCGCCACGTGCTCCTACCCTTGCTGTGGCCGTCGATCATGGCGAGCCTCGTCGTCGTGTTCGCCACCGTGATCGACGACTTCGTGATCACGAGCTTTTTGTCTGCAGGTGTGGAGTCGCAGACGGTTCCGCTGAGGATCTACTCGTCGGTTCGCGGCGGGGCCACTCCTGCTTTGAACGCCCTCGCCACGCTGCTCATCCTCACCACGCTCGGAGCGCTCACCTTGGGGCTGTTCACCATGTCGATGTGGCGCAAGCGTCACGGCGAGCCGGGCGGCATGCGCAACGCGCTCGCCGACATCACCCGCATGGGTGAGTAGTCAGTTCGCGCCGAGCACCCGAACCGCGTCCGCCAGCACCTCGATCGTGGTCGCCTGACCGTCGACCAGACCGCGTGAGCGTTCGTCGTTGGGCACCTCCGCCACGAGCGACGCCGTGCCGACGCGCAGCGCGACGCGCAGGATCGAGCCCGCAAAGGTGATCCGCTCGATCGTCGCTGGGGTCTCCCCCGTGCCAACGTGGATCCGCTCGGGCCTGATCATCACCGTGGCGACGCCCGCATGGCGTGCGTCGTGCGCCGCGAACCGAACCCCGCCGACATCGATCGAACCCGGTGCGACGACGGTGGCGTCGATCACGTTGGCCGCACCGACGAATCGTGCGACGTCTACCGTCGCCGGGGTTTCGTAGATCTCCCGTGGAGTGCCGACCTGGACGAGTTTGCCCTCGCGCATCACCCCGATGCGATCGCTCATCGTGAACGCCTCGTGCTGGTCGTGGGTCACGTAGACGAAGGTGATGCCGATCTGGCGTTGCAGGTTCGCGAGTTCCACCTGCAACCGCGCCCGCAACTGCGCGTCGAGCGCTCCGAGGGGTTCGTCGAGGAGCAGCACGCTCGGCTCCAACACGAGTGCGCGGGCGAGGGCGACGCGCTGCTGCTCACCGCCCGACAGCGCAGGAACCTTGCGCTCGGCGAAGGATCCGAGGGCCACGAGGTCAAGTGCCCGCATCACCCGCTCGCGCACCTTCTCCGTCGCCGGCTTGGGGTCTTCGAAGCGCAGACCGAACGCGACATTGTCGAAGACGTTGAGATGCGGAAAGAGCGCGTAGTTCTGGAACACCGTGTTCAGCGGACGAACCTCTGGTTCGTCGTCGGTGACGTCGCGGTCGTCGATCAGGATGCGCCCGGAGTCCGGAGATTCGAACCCACCGATCATGCGCAACGTCGTGGTCTTACCGCAGCCCGACGGGCCAAGGAGCGAGAAGAACTCTCCCGAGGCGATCTCCAGGTTGACGTCATCGACGACGATGCGTTCACCGAAGTTCTTCACGAGCCCGACGAGTCGGACCCTGCCCTGTGCGTTCCCCCGCCGCATGGTTGGCGACGAGCTCTAGCTCAGGCGCTCCACGATCATCGCCATTCCCTGGCCGCCACCGACGCACATCGACTCCATGCCAACCGTCTTGTTGGTGTGCTGGAGACCGTTGATCAACGTCGTCATGATGCGTGCGCCGGTCATGCCGAACGGGTGACCGAGGGCGATCGCACCGCCGTGCACGTTCAACTTGTCGTAGTCGATGCCGAGGTGCTTTGCCGACGGGATCACCTG
>CAYSRZ010000017.1:0-12291 GCA_964433615.1 uncultured Acidimicrobium sp.
CGTTCAAGGACACCGCAGGCCCGGCCCTCAACCCGCTCATCAAGGTGATGAACCTGGTTGCGCTCCTCATCCTTCCGGCGATCATCAACCTGAAGGACAACGACGCGGCCCGCCTCACCATCGCGGGCGTCTCGCTCGTCATCCTGCTCGTGTCGATCGGCTTTTCGCGCCGCAAGACCACGAGCATGGTCGCCGCCTAAGCAGTTTCCTAGAACCATTCGTCACTGACGTGTCGACGATTCGATACCTCAGTGGCGAATGGATCGAGGCGGTCGCCTCTCGCGTCGCCTCGTCGAGTTCGCTGCAGTCGCTTGCGTCCAACCACTCCGTCGGAGTGACCCAAGTCGTCACCGGCACACCGTTCGGCGACGTCACCTACCACTTCAGCGTCGCCGACGGGCGCGCGAGCTTCGGCCCCGGCGCCGCCACACCGGAGGACGTGCGCTTCAGTGAATCCTGGACCACGGCCCTCGCGGTCAACGACGACACCTTGTCACCCGACGAGGCGATCCTCCTCGGTCACGTGACGTTCACCGGCGACCACACGAAGCTCGTCGCCGCAGGCGACGTGTTCGCGCTCCTCGATCCGATCTTCGACGAGGTGCGGAAGCTGACGACGTTCGCCTAGTCGGCGAGGACGAACGAACGCATCGACAGCGAGCCCATCTCGCAGCCCGCAACGAGCGTGCGCAGGGGACGTGACGCGACAGACGCAAGGCCCGCGACGTAGGCAACGGGCAAGAAGTGCTCTGGAGTCGGTACCGACAGATGCGCATCCTGGCGATCGAGAACCTCGATGACGCGCGCGGGATCGTCACTTTCGGCGAGCTCGCGCACTGCCTCGTCGAAGTCGACCGCCCATGGCTCTCCGAAGCCTTCACGACCCCAGGAGATTCTCCCGAGGTGGTGCACGACGTTGCCACTGCCGACGATCATCACGCCCTCGTCGCGCAATGGGGCGAGTCGACGGCCGATCTCGACGTGGTCGGCCGCGGGCAACCGTGCGTCGATCGACAACTGCACGACTGGCACGTCCGCCTGCGGAAACACGTGGCACAGCACCGACCAGGTGCCGTGGTCGATTCCCCACTGGTCCTCGTCCTGGATCACCTCACGTTCACCGAGCAGTTCACCGACGCGTCGTGCAAGAGCAGGACTACCCGCGACGGGATAGTGGAATCGGGACAACTCGGGAGGAAAGCCGCTGAAGTCGTAGATCGTGCGCGGGTTGGCCATGGCCGTCACCGCGATCGCATTCACGTACCAGTGTGCGGAGATCGCGAGCACCGCGGTCGGCTTCGGCGACGTCGCACCGAACGCACGCCATGCCTCGGTATAGCGATTGTGCTCGATCGCATTCATCGGCGAGCCGTGGCCGAGAAACGCCGCCGGCATCCGCATCGCGACGTCGCTCAGGAGTAGAAGGGGTTCGCGCCGGTCGAGTGGTCGGTCAGGTCGCGCACCTTGGTGATTTGTGGGACCTGTGCGGCGATCGTGGTCTGCACGCCCTCGAGCATCGTCTGGCGGCTCATCGAACAACCGTGGCATCCGCCGCCCATCGTGAAGTATGCGGTGCCTTCGGTGTCGTGGCCGGCAAAGGTGACGAATCCACCGTGCGCGGCGAGAGCAGGATTGACCTCACTGGACACGATCGCCTCGATCTGCGCCGACACCTCGTCGTCGCGCACGAGGCCCTCGACGTTGGGTGCCTTGGGCTTGTTCGGGTTGCGAATGAGCAGGCCTTGCGAATCGTTGTGGTCGATGACCGCGCCCTGGAATGACTCCACGTCCTTGGCGGGAATGATGATCTTCAGCCCATCGATCGTGCGGACCTCGTCGCTGAATGCAGCCTTGGTGAAGAAGTCGAAGGACAAGTCGTACCGAAAATCTTCGCCCGGCTGGGACAAAATCTCGAGGCGCAGACCCAACTGGGCTCCCTCGGTCTCGGCGTCTCGCAATTCGACCAATTTGGCATGTGCATGGGGGGTGATGTCGATGATGGTGCTCGACTTGTCGGTCTCTGCGGTCGCTGCGAAGGGGCTCACGGCGCACACGCTATCGGCACGTGGTGGCGCAGCGAAGTCGTGCCCGACATCGACGTCGTGACGTACGGGAGTACACTTCGTGACGTACGCACGGGGAGTCCGTTGGTTCGATGGGCTGAGAGGGTGGTCGCCACCACCGACCCGCACACCTGATCTGGGTCATGCCAGCGGAGGGAGCGAGATGAGTCACACAACCGCAGTCGTCGTCATCGGTGGGCTCCCCCCTGATCGCCGTCTTGCGGGCCTCCTGTCGAATCCCGACCTGGTCGTGGCGGCCGACTCCGGACTCCACCACGCGATCGACCTCGGACTTCGCGTCACCTGCGTCGTCGGCGACATGGACTCGGTCGATCCCGCAGTGCTCGTCGGAGCCGAGGTGAACGGGGTCGACGTGGTCCGCTCGCCACATGACAAGGACTCGACCGACACCGAACTCGCCGTCACCGAGGCCGTCGCTCGGGGCGCGACCCACGTCACCGTCGTCACGGGCGGTGGCGGCAGGATGGACCATCAACTCGGCGTGCTCGCCACGCTCGCCCACCGAGGCTTTGCCCCCGTGACGATCGAAGCCTGGTGGGACACCGCACACATCACGATCGCCCACGGCCCGGCGACGGCGACTCTCGACGGCAGGGTCGGCGAATTGGTCGGTCTGCACGCCTTCGGTGGAGATGCAACGGGCGTGACGACGAGCGGCCTCAAGTGGAACGTCACCGACGACACGTTTGCATCGCATTCCTCCCGCGGCGTGAGCAACGTCTTCGTGGAGACGCGGGCCAACGTCTCGCTCGCTGGCGGCACCCTCATCATCACCCGACCACACGCACTGGAGAACACATGAAACGTCTGATCTGCCTCGCCACGCTCACCGCCATCCTCCTCGGATGTTCGTCGACGACGCAATCCGCCTCGACGACGCTCGAGGAGGGCCCCGTCACACTCACGCTCCTTGCGCACGATTCATTCGCCTACCCCGAGGGCATCTTCGACGAGTTCACCGCCCGCACGGGCATCCAAGTCGACGTGGTGCTCGCAGGCGACGCAGGAGAGCTCGTGACCAAGGCCGTCCTCACGAGTGGAAATCCTGAGGGTGACGTCCTGTGGGGTGTCGACAACACGTTGCTCTCGCGCGCGCTCGAAGCCGACGTCTTCGTGCCGTACGCATCGAAGAACCTCTCGACGATGGATCCCGACGTGACGATCGACGTTCCCGGACACGAGGTGACGCCCGTCGACACCGGCGACGTGTGCATCAACTACGACGTGCAGTGGTTCGCCGAGGAGGGCATCGCTCCACCGGGAACGCTTGAATCGTTGACCAACCGCGCCTATGCGAACCACGTCGTCGTTCCGAGTCCGCTCACGTCGTCCCCTGGACTCGCGTTCCTCCTCGCCACCATCGCCGAGTTCGGCGAGGACGGTTGGCAGGACTTCTGGCGTCAACTTCGCGACAACGACGTCCTCGTCGTCGACGGATGGACCGAGGCCTACACGATCGAGTTTTCCGGTTCGTCGGGGAATGGAGCACATCCGATCGTCGTGAGTTACGGCTCCTCCCCACCCGCCGAGGTCATCTACGCCGACCCGCCGGTGACCGAGGCGCCGACCGCGGTCGCGGCACTGACCTGTTTTGCACAGGTCGAATATGCGGGAATCCTGCGCGGTTCGAAGCACGTCGAGGCCGCACAACAACTGATCGACTTCCTCACCGACGTCACCTTCCAGGCCACGCTGCCGCTGTCGCAGTTCGTCTACCCCGTGAACGGTTCGGTCGAATTGCCAAAGGAGTTCCTCGACTACGCCGTGAAACCCGAGAACCCGCTGCGGCTCGCACCAGACGTCATCGCCACGAATCGCGCGCGTTGGCTCGAAGAATGGAAGAGCATCGTTGTCGACTCCTGAGTCGGACCACCCGTATCGCCCGTGGGCCGGCTGGCTCGCAGCCGCACCACTCGCCTACGTCGTCACGTTCGCCATCGTGCCAACGATCGTGCTGATTCGTCGGGTCGGGTCCTTCGACCAGGTCGGTGACGTCCTGACGAAGCAGTCCGTTCGTGATGCACTGTGGTTCTCGACGTGGCAGGCCGCACTCAGCGTCGTCGTGTGCCTCGTCGTCGCACTTCCCGTCACCTGGGTGCTCGCGAGGTTCGACTTTCCCGCACGTCGCGTCGTCCTTGCGGTCGTCACCACCCCGTTCCTCCTGCCCACCGTCGTCGTCGGTGTGGCGATCCTCGCCGCGCTTCCTGACCGGCTGGATTACACCTGGGTCGGCGTCGTCGTCGCCCATGCCTACTTCAACGTCGCCGTCGTCGTTCGCGTGGTCGGCGCACGCTGGGAGTCGCTCTCTCCAGGGCTTGCGGCCGCAGCACAGACCCTCGGTGCGACCAGGCCAAAGGCGATGACCACCGTCGTCGTTCCCGCGTTGCGCCCCGCGCTCCTCACCGCGTCACTCGTCGTCGGCTTGTTTTGCTTCACAAGCTTCGGCGTCGTGCGCATGGTCGGCGGGCCGTCGCTGTCGACGATCGAGACCGAGATCTATACGCAAGCGGTGCTGATCGGCGAACTCGACTCAGCGGTGGTCTTGGCGGTGTTGCAGGTCGCCTTCCTCGTCGGCGTAGGACTGCTCATGAGCCGAAGGGATGCAACCGTGCGACGCGTCGATCGGTTCGTCGTTCGTCGTCGACTACTGCACACCGACCCCTTGCGACCAGTGGTCGCCGCCATCGTCGGCGTGACCCTTGCCCTCGTCACGGCCCCTTGGATTGCGACCTTTTCGCGCTCCGTCGGTGGTTGGGGTTTCGTGCGCACCGAGACGTTCCGTGATGCCCTGCGGACCTCGGTCCGCACCGCCGTCGTATGCGCCGTGCTCGCGACCGTCCTCGGAACTGCGAGTGCACTTGCCGCCACGTATTCGACGAAATGGTCCTTTGTCGGCGGAGCGACGTCCGCACTGCCGCTCACGATTTCGGCGGTAGTGATTGGTCTCGGTTACCTGCTCACCTTCGACACGGCGCCGTTCGACTTCCGTGCGTCATGGTTCATCACCCCGCTTGCCCACACCCTCATCGCGATGCCCCTGGTGCACGTGGTCGTCACGCAGGCCGCACGATCGATACCGCGCGACGTGAGCGCTGCCGCAATGACACTCGGTGCACACAGACTGCGTGCGTGGTCGACGGTCGACGCTCCACTGTTGCGTCGATCGATCGTCTCGGCGGCGGCCCTGTCGGCGGCGGTGTCCCTCGGCGAATTCGGTGCGGCAAGCTTCCTTTCACGCCGCGAGTCGACGTCGTTGCCGGTACTGATCGCACGAGAGATGGGACGGCCCGGCGACGTGCGGACCGCACAGGCTTACGTCGTTGCGAGCCTGTTCATCGTCGTGGCCATCGGTGTGTTGGTGATCGTCGAGTCACACCAAGGACGCCGTTCATGATGTTGCGCCTCGTCGACGTTCGTGCCGCCTTCGACGGGCACGTCCTTTTCGACAGACTGTCGCTCACCGTCGAGTCGGGTGAGATCGTCTCGCTCGTCGGACCGAGTGGCTCGGGCAAGTCCACGCTGCTGCGCATCATCGCGGGCATCGAACGCCCCATGTCGGGAACCGTCGAGATCGACGGGCGCGACGTGACGTCGCTCCCGATCCATCGCCGTGGCGTCGGCATGGTGTTCCAGGACAACCAGCTCTTTCCCCATCTCGACGTCGCCGGCAACATCGGATACGGCCTGCGGGTCACGGGCAGAAGTTCGCAGACGCGCGTCGAGGAAATGCTCGACATGATCGGGCTCAACGGATTCGCGAACCGACGCGTCGACACCCTCTCGGGTGGCGAAGCCAAACGAGTGGCCCTCGCGCGCACCCTCGTCACCCAACCGCGCCTGTTGCTACTCGACGAGCCGCTCACCGGGCTGGATGCGCCGCTGCACGACCGGCTGCTCGGCGACATCGCTCGGTTGATCGCATCGTTGCAGACCACCGTCGTGCACGTCACGCACGACATGGCCGAAGCAAGAGCGTTGTCGAGTCGCGTCGTACACATCGCACGACTGGACGCAGGTAGCGTGTCGTCCCCGGAGGCAGACCATGGATGACGTTGAGCGCTGGACCGTTCGCGCAGTCGCAACGAACGACATCCTCGCGTTGCGCATGGCAGTGTTGCGCGACGGCACGCCGTCCCGCGATCCTCGGTACGCCCAAGACGACGATCCGGATGCCGTGCACCTCGCGATCCACGACGGCGACGACCTCGTCGCCACCTCCACATGGCTCGATCGTGCGTGGCCGAACGACGACTCAGCGTTTGCCATACAGCTCCGCGGGATGGCCGTCGCCAAACATCTCCAAGGGCGCGGCGTCGGAGGACATCTCCTGCGCGCCGGCATCGAGCGCGCGCGGGAGCGGAACGCGCGATACGTCTGGGCACGCGCACGCGACGGCGCGCTCGACTTCTATCGTCGTCACGGCTTCGACGTGGTCGGTGACCAGTTCATCGACGAGGCGACCGGTCTCGGTCACCACCTCGTCGTCCTCGAGTTGTCACCTACTCGCTGATCGGCACGTCGAAGGCGAACCGCGCGACCGAATACGGCCGTGAGCTTGCGACCACTTCGGCGGTCCACTCGCCAGCGAAGGCGAAGGTGACGCGCGCCGTGTAGTGGTTCGGTGCGATCCTCGTGAGCGGCACCGTTCCCATGGGCAGGTCCATCGACTCCGATCCGATTCGCAATTCGACGTCGGTCAATTCTCCGAGCACCCCTCCAGCGCGGGCCATGATCAGGTGGACCTCGCTCGAGCCAACTCGTGCAGGAGCAACGGCGAGCGTCACGAATACTTCATCGCCAAGAACGGTCTCTTGGTACGGCTCGGCGGCCGAGACCGTCTTGGGTGACAGTCCCGTGATCGATGCGGTGAGGGCAACGACTGCGACCGCGACGACGGCTTCAAAGGCGATCGTTGCCCGCAGACCCCGAGCATCCCTGCGCCTCAGTGCTGCGCGAGCGGTTCCGGAGAGCGCCACCACGACGGCGACGAGCGCGAACTTCACGACCAGACTGCGCCCATACTGCGTGTCGAGGATTTGCGTCACGTCACCGACGAGCAGCCACGTCTGGATCACTCCGGTCACGACGACGACAGGCAGGGCCCGCTGGGCGATGCGTGAAAATCCGTCGGCGAGTGCGAGTTGGTCCTCGGTCGACCGAGTGCGTTCCCGACCGAGGAGCACCAGGGCGAACAGACCGCCGATCCAGGAACCGATCGCAAGAAGGTGGATCGCATCGGAGCTCACCCCGAGCACCATCGGTGACGTCGAAATCGCATGCCCCGACACCGACACGCTGACGGCAACGACGGCGAGGCCGACGAGGAGAACCCTTCGACGCGCTCCCGTGACGAACGAGGCAAGCATCGGCCAGAGGACCGCAAGGATCACGAGACGAACGACCTGTGCTCGCCCGAAGGTCGTGTCGAGCGTGGTGCGCAACAACTCACCGTCAAATGCGCGATAGATCTTGACGCCGGCTGCATGTGGACCGAATGCGACGAGTGCCTGTGCACTTGCCACGACCAGCACGATCCACGAGCCACGCACGAGGATCGAAGCTCGCACGGACAGCGCGTGTGCACCTCGGCGCCACGAAAGTGCGACGACGCCGACGAGCGTCGCGAATGCGAGATAGATGGACGCCCGAATGACGACGAACAGCCGGGACAAGCCATGTTCGGCGACGGCACTCGCCGCCACGTCCGGGGCGATCGTCTGGTTGGTCTCACCGACGCTGAAGGTGAAGGAACCTTGCACCGGGTGCCCGTCGGACGAGGTGACCCTCCACAACACGACGTACGCACCGTCTGGAAGTGGCGAACCGAGTTCCGCGACGGCGATCGCATCGGTTGCTCCCGAACGCAACGGCACGTCGACGATCTCCTGTGCCTCGGAGTCGAGCACGCGAACCGAGCCAAATCCGGTGATCACCCGTTCGTCGAAGGTGAGCGCGATCGCCTGCGGCGAGACATCGACGTACGAGCCGGCGACGGGATCGGTCTCCTCCAGACCGGCATGAGCGAGCGCGACCGACGGGGCAACCATCCACATGCCGAGAACGACGACGGACAGACGAAGGATCCGGAGCATCGGTCAGAAAGGATCCGGTGCAGGCAGCCCGTCGACGGGATGTCGACCGAGCAACCATGCAAGTCGGGTGTGCGGGTCGAGACGCATCGCCGTCTCGGGCAGCGTCGTCAGACCGAGCGACCTGCGGGAACGCCACAGCATCACTTGTCGGTCGAGTTCGAGGCGCACGTATTCGGCCGACCAATCGGCGGACGAGAACCCGAGCGCGAGGTCGGCGTGATGCACCTCAACTTCGCGCCAGCGCAGGAACACGATGTCGGCCATCTGGATCGTGTCGCCCTTGGAATTGCGACCCGTCCCGCTCCAGGTGTCGAAGGTGGCCTGCGACCATGAGGCTTCGAGCTCATAGATGCTGCGTCTCACGTCGGCGACGAGTTGCTCCGCCGTGCGACCTGCACCTTCTTCGATGGCCGCCACCCGACCCGCATATCCACCCGCGTACTGCTCTCCGACCTCACCGCGACTTGCGCAGGACAATAGGTGAGAGTGACTGTCTGCGTTGCGCGCGAGATGGGTCAGCACGTGTCCCCGCGTCCAATTCGCTAGACCAGAGGCCTGCCGGCATTGCTCCGTCGTGATCGATTCGAGTGACTCGAGCAGCAACTGATGTGCCTTCGCACACCCTTCGACGTGACGGTTGAGCAGGCGCGGATCGAGTTCCATGCACTCCCAACCGTAGTGTCGCCTAGTTGCCTCTCCCCCGATTCGGGATCACGACGATCGTGCCGTCTGGCTCACGATGCACTCGTGCGTTCACGCCGTAGTACTTGGAGAGATTCTCGGGTCGCAAGACTTCTTCGGCCGAACCCTGCGCGACGACGAGACCCTCGTGCATCAACACCAACCTGTCTGCGTACATCCCGGCGAGCGTCAGGTCATGCATCGCCGACACGACCGTAAGTCCACGTTCCCGACGCAGTTTGTCGACCAACTCCAAGGCGTGTTGCTGGTGACCGATGTCGAGTGCACTCGTCGGCTCGTCGAGCAACAGCACGGGTGCCTGCTGCGCAAGGGCGCGCGCAATGACGAGTCGCTGGATCTCCCCGCCCGACAGCGTGGCCAAGTGACGGCGTTCAAAGCCCGCGAGGTCGAGGCTCTCGAGCACGTCACCAGCGATTTCACGATCTGTTGCCGTCTCGACTCCGAAGTAGGAGATGTATGGGTTGCGGCCGAGAAGCACGTAGTCCTCGACGGTCATGTCGAGGGGTATGAGCGGATTCTGTGGCACGAACGCGACGTGCTGGGCACGCCACCGGGCCGACGTTGCAGGGATCTCCTTCTGGTCGACGGCGACAGAACCGCTGTATTCGATGAGGCCCGCAGCCGCGCGCAACACCGACGACTTTCCCGCACCGTTTGGACCGATCACGCACATCCACTCACCCGAACGCAGGATGTCGTTGAACGACCTGACGGCCACGTGTCCCGCATAGGACACGCTCAGGTCACAGAATCCGAGCACCGTCACGTCGCGGACTCCCTCGTGCGCAGGAGCAACAGGAAAAAGGGCGCGCCGAAGAACGCGGTCACGACACCGATCGGTGTCTCGGCGGGATCGGACAACACTCGGCTCGGGATGTCGGCGAGCACGAGGAACGCTCCACCGAGCAAGAGGCTCAGTGGCAGGACCTTGCGATAGCTCGCGCCAACGACGAGGCGCACCGCATGGGGCACGATGATCCCGACGAACCCGATGAGACCGCTCACCGCGACGACGGCTGCGGTCCCGAGCGTGGCTGCTCCTACGACGATGAAGCGGACCCTGCGAATATTCGTGCCGAGCGCGACGGCCTCGTCGTCACCCACGCGAAGCACGTCGAGCAACCGACGATGCATGAGGAGCGCCACGGTGCTGACGATCACGTATGGCAAGACGAGTCGCACGTCACCCCACGTCGCACTCGAGAGTCGACCAAGGATCCACGCATAGACCTGACGGACCACGTCGTTGTTGCGTTGCAGCACGAACGTCTGGATCGCCGTGGCGAGCGAGGTCACGGCGACACCGGCAAGCACGAGGCTGATGTTCGAGCGGGTACGACCAAACGATGTGCCCACCATGTAGGTGACGAACACCGCCACCATGCCCGAACCGAAGGCGACGAGCGGGAGTGGGTCGATCAGCCAGTCGACGGGTCGCGCACCGCCGAGTGCGAACACGAGCGTTGCACCGAGACCGGCGCCGGCGGCTACGCCGAGGAGGTATGGGTCGACGAGTGGGTTGCGAAACACACCTTGATAACTCGCACCTGACAGCGACAGCGTTCCACCGACGATCGCGGCAAGCACCACTCGCGGAGCGCGAATCTGCCACACGATCGTCCAGTCACGATCCGAGATGCCGCTGTCGATCGACACGAACGGGAGTCGATTCGCAAGCTCGAGCGGAATCCTCCACCACTGTGGTCCGGCGGGCCCGATCATCAATGCGATGATGCACGACACGACGAGCGCGGCGGCACTCGAGACGATCCACCACGACAATCGTGAGGTGTCCCGAGTGCGCGCCATGAGCGAAACCCGTCGGATCTCGGACGCTTAGGCGTTGACCAGGAGCGCCGCAACCGCATCACGGATTGCGAGCACGAAGTCCACGATGCGCGGTCCCCAACGCGACGGAATGTCGTCGTCGAGTTCGATCACGTTGCCGTTGGTGACTGCCTTGAGCGAGCCCCAACCTTCGCGGGCGGCGACGGTTTCTGCGGTCTCACCGCAGCACTTGGTGTCCGCGAGGAAGATCAGGTCTGGGTCTGCCGACACGATGACCTCGGCCGACAACTGCGGATAGTCGTTGCCTGCCTCGACGTTGTCGGCGATGTTGCGCATACCGAACAGCGAATAGACCGAACCGATGAAAGTGTTCGAGGTCACCGAGTACAGGGTGCTGTCGAGTTCGTGGTAGTACGAAAGCGGCTCCGCAGGCAGCGTCACTCCCGCGACCGCCTCCTCGATCTGTGTGCGCATCGATTCCGTCAGCGCAGCTGCCTCGGCAGCATGGCCCGTCAGGAGGCCGATGTTTTCGATCTGCTCGTAGGCCGCATCGATCGACGTCACGGCATCCGCCAGGTAGACCGGAACTCCGATCTCACCGAGCTGCTGCACGAGGCTGCCCGGGTCGTAGGACGCGATGACGAGGTCGGGGGTGAACTCGCTGATCGCCTCGATGTTCGGTTCGTAACCCGACAACTTCGTGCCAAGGTCGACTGCTTCCTGCGGGTAGTTGGAGTATTCGTCCACTGCCACGACCTGCGACCCTGCTCCAACGGCGTACAGCATCTCGGTTGCGGTCGGCGAGAGCGACACGATGCGCATCGGCTGACTCTCGAGGGTGACGTCACCGACGGTGACCGGATAGGTGGCTGCTGGTTCTGCCGCCATGGTGGTGTCGGACGCTGAATCCGAGCCAGAACAGCCGCTCAGGACTGCTGCGACCGAAAGAAAAAGGCCGGCAAAGCCGACCTTGAATGACGTTGTCATGATGTTCTCCTTGCCCTTCTTGCGAGGGCGGTTGATAGGCATCTCGGCCAGTCGACCGGACTAGCGCGGTCCACTGGGGCCGTGCTTTACCGTTGCGCGACAGTCTCGGAATCTCACCGAAGTTCGCTGGCGTTGATACGCCTCGCCTATTGACGAGGTGGACTTACCCTAGCCCAGATTGCGTCGCGGCGAGGAATCTCTCAGCCGCGCACGAACGACGACAACTGCTCGATTCCCTGACGCAGATCGTCGTCACCGAGGGCGAAGCTGAATCGAGCAAAACCCGGCGCACCGAATGCCTCGCCGGGAACGAAGGCGACCTTCGCCTTGTCGAGCACAAGGTCGGCGAGCTCGAGCGACGACGAAGCCGTCGAGCCGCTGAGGTTCCGGCCGAGCAATCCCTTCACGTTCGGAAAGCAATAGAACGCACCCTGCGGCTCCATGCACGAGACTCCTGGAATCTCGCTCAACAGTTGGTGCATGAGCGTGCCGCGTCGGGCGAACGACTCGCGCATCATCGACACCGCAGAGAGATCCCCGCTCACCGCTTCGAGCGCAGCCATCTGGGCGACGTTGGAGACGTTCGAGGTCGTGTGCGACTGGAAATTGATCGCGGCCTTCATCACGTCCTTGGGTCC
>CAYSRZ010000018.1:0-12155 GCA_964433615.1 uncultured Acidimicrobium sp.
TTCAACGACTGCGGCGCCTCATCGGGCGCCGCAGTTCTCGTCTGGAGGACAATGCATTCGTCGTGGAGGGGCCGACGCTGATCGCCGAGGCGATCGCAGCCGGTTGGGAGATCGAGGAGATCTTCGTCGCTGATCGTGGCGTGAGCTTTCCGGGCACCGACGCCGACTGCTTCACGCTGGCCTCGGGGGTGCTCGAGCGCGTTGCCGACACCCAGACTCCCCAGCCTGCCCTTGCCATCGTTCGTCGAAGGTTGAAGACGTGGACGCCTTCCGCCACGGATTGGATCGTGTGGTGTGACGCCGTGAGCGACCCAGGAAACCTCGGAACCATCCTGCGATCCGCAGAAGCGTCCGGAGCGGCCGCGGTGGTCCTCGGAGAGGGATGTGTCGATCCGACCAATCCGAAGGTGGTTCGCGCATCTGCTGGGGCGCTGTTTCATCTGGCGGTCGTGGAAGGTCGTTCGCTCGAAGAGATCCGAGCGCTTGGGTATCGCATCGTCGCGACGTCGTCCCACGACGCACCAGGGGCCATAGAGATCGATCGTGCCGATCTGTCGGGCAAGGTCTGCATCGTCATGGGCAACGAAGCCCACGGCCTGGACGACGGCTTCGACGCCGACGCCTGGGTGACGATTCCCCATCGCGGTCGAAGCGAGAGTCTCAACGTCGCGATGGCCGCGACGCTCATGTGTTTTGCAGCGGCAAATCAGCATCCTCGGAAAGACCCCAACGAGTAGCGTTGGATTCGTCTATGGCTGGTCCACGCACACCGTCGCTGGTTGCCGACGTGCATGCGGCTCGCGACGCAGCCCTGAAGGCGATCGCTGACAGCACCGACACGGCAGGGTTACGCAAGGTTGCCGCGGAGCTCGCAAGCAAAAAGAGCCCGCTGAACGCGGTGCGTGCGCAACTGGGCAAGGTCTCGGATGCTGATGACAAGAAGGCCATCGGTAAGGCGCTCTCCGAGGCATCGCAGGTTCTCGATGAGGCCCTCGCCTCTGCCCAGGCCGCGCTCGAGTCTGCTGAGTTTGCCGCCCAGGTGGCCAGCGAGAAGATGGACCTGACCGAGTACCTGACCGAGTCGCGCCGGGGAACCGCCCACATCGTGACCCAAGCGATGGAGCATCTCGAGGACGTCTTCGTGGGGTTGGGATTCCAGGTCGCCGAAGGTCCGGAGGTGGAGACCGACTTCTACAACTTCGAGGCGTTGAACATGCCCTCGTCGCATCCCGCTCGCAGCGAGTTCGACACCATGTTCATCGAGCCCCATACTCCGAACCACCAGCCGAACTCGGTGCTCCTGCGGACCCACACCTCACCGGTCCAGATCAGGGTGATGCAATCGTGGAAGCCGCCCATCTACGCGATCATGCCTGGGCGCGTCTTTCGTCGTGACACGCCGGACGCGACGCACATGCCGGTCTTCCACCAGATCGAAGGTCTCGTCGTCGACAAAGGCATCACTTTCGCCCATCTCGCCGGGATCATCGAGGCGTTCACGAAGGCGTTCTTCGGCAGCGACTTCACCTCGCGCCTGCGACCGTCGTTCTTTCCGTTCACCGAACCGAGCGCGGAGTTCGACATTCGTCGCGCCAATGGCAGTTGGATCGAGCTCGGCGGTTGCGGAATGGTGCACCCCAACGTCTTGCGCGCCGGAGGTATCGACCCCGAGGAGTTCACCGGGTTCGCCTTCGGATTCGGTATCGACCGAATGGCCAAGGAGCGTCACGCGGTCGACGACATCCGCGAGATGTACACGAACGACCTGCGGTTCCTGAGGCAGTTCTCGTGAAGATCCTGCATTCGTGGTTGAAGGAGTTCGCCGACTTCGGTGACGACGTCGAGGCGATTGGCGACCACCTCACTGCACTCGGACTTGCGGTCGAGGGAATCGAGCGGGTTGGTGCAACCTTTCCAGGCGTCGTCGTAGCCCAGGTCACGCGTCTTGAGCGGCACCCGGACGCGGCCAAGGTGACGCGAGTGTTCGTGGATGCGGGTGACGGCGCAGAGCGCCACGTGTGGTGTGGGGCGAACAACATGAAGGTTGGCGACAAGGTGCCACTCGCAACGCTTGGCACCACCATGCCCGACGGCCGCGAGATCGCCCGCCGTGGGATCCTCGGTATCGACAGTGAAGGCATGCTGTGCTCGGCAATAGAGCTCGGTCTCGGCGCCGACTCCTCGGGCTTGCTCATTCTTCCCGAGTCGGCCACTTTGGGCAGGGACGTATTCGAGGAGCTTGGTGCGACGCCCGACGTGGTCTTCGACCTCGACGTCACCCGAAATCGCCCCGACTGTTTCGGGCACCTCGGTGTCGCGCGCGAACTCGCATCACGCATGAAAGTCGCGCTCCATGACCGACCCACGAAGACGGTCGCACGGGGAGCGGCGCGCAGCGTTCCAGTCGAGGTTCGATCCCCGCGGGAGTGTCCGCGCTTCACCGTCACCGTGATGTCGGGGGTCGTCGTGTGCGATTCCCCGGACTGGATCGCCCAGCGCCTCACCCATGCCGGGATGCGTCCGATCAACAACGTCGTCGACGTGTCGAACCTCGTCAACTTGGAGCTGAACCAACCGAACCACGCCTACGACGCATCGAGCGTCGCCTCGGGTTTCGTCGTGCGCATGGCACGCAGTGGGGAGCGATTCGTCACTTTGGACGGTGTTGAGCGCGAACTCGTCGGCGACGACTTGCTGATCTGCGACGGCAACGACGTGCCGGTCGGCATCGCCGGGATCATGGGTGGTCTGGCATCGGAGGTTCGTGCGGACACGAAGGAAATCGCAGTCGAAATCGCCTACTTCGAGCAAGGTGCGATTGCCCGAAGTGCGAGCCGGCTGGGGTTGCGCACCGAGGCGTCGCTGCGTTTCGAGCGTGGCGTCGACCCGCATGGTGCGCAACGAGCCGTGCAACGATTCGCGGAGTTGCTCTCGCTCACGTGCCCCGACCTCGTCGTGCACGACGCAACGACTGACGTACGGTCTGGCGACCTCGTCGGGGAGTCGACTCCCGTAACGTTGCGACCGAACCAGGTTCGTCGGGTCCTCGGGGTAACGATCGACTCGAAGGGTCTACGCGAGTTGTTGGCGCCGCTTGGTTTCGTCGTCGCAGACGGAACCGACAGCGTTGCGGTCGGTGTGCCGTCGTGGCGCCCGGACTGTGCGACCGAGATCGACCTGGTCGAGGAGGTCGCACGGCACATCGGGTATGACAACCTCGGAAAGGTCGTTCCCACGTCGCCGGTGCACGGGCGTCTGTCGTCGATCCAGCAGCGCCGACGTCTGGTGCGCCAGGTCGTTCGTGGGCTCGGTGCACATGAGGCCATGCCGAATCCGTTCCTCGCTCCGGGTGATTTGTCGGCGGTCGGACTCGAGGAATCGAATGCGCTTCGGCTCGCCAATCCACTGGTGGCCGAGGAGAGCGTCCTGCGCACCTCGCTTCGACCCGGTCTGCTCAAGGCAATCGCCTACAACCAGTCGCACCGAGCGGACCACATCAGCCTGTTCGAAGTCGGACACGTCTATCCGCAGGGCACGGAGCAGTTACCCGATGAATATGAGGCCCTGTGCATCATGGTGGCCGACGCCGACGCCCGGGTTGCCGCCGACTTGTGGAGCCAGGTGTCGGAGTCGCTCGGGGTCGGTGCACAGCTGGTGACGAACGAGACTCCAGCAGGTTTCCATGGGACACGCAGTGTTTCGCTCCGCCGCGGGAAAGTGGTGATTGGTGCATTCGGCGAGATCGATCCTGCGGTCCTGCATCGAGTCGGGGTGGTGGGTCGAGTTGCCTGTTTGGAACTCAACTTGTCGATCGTGCTCGCCGAGGACGTCAAGCCGCACGCTGCACGAGCGGTGAGCAAGTTTCCGTCCACCGACTTCGACCTCGCCTTCGTCGTGCCCGACGAGGTTGTCGCGTCGCAGGTCTTGCGCGCCGTCCGCCAGGCCGCGGGCAAGCTCGCCGTCGACGTCCGTTCCTTCGACGTCTATCGCGGCAAGGGTGTGCCGGATGGATCACGCAGCCTTGCATATCGCGTCAGGCTGCAGGCTCCCGACAAGACGCTGACCGACGAGGTCGTGGCCGGAGTGCGCCAGTCCTGCATCGACGCGGTCGCAAAGTTGGGCGGAACCCTGCGCTGAGGGTCGTTGCATAACTATGCAGTTGACTGTATAGTTATGCCTCATGTATTCGGTCGGCATCTTGGGCGCATCTGGTTTCACCGGGGTCGAGTTGTTGCGCCTGTGCGCCCAGCATCCGCAGTTTGAGGTCGTCTATGCGGCGGGGGACTCCCAAGCGGGGCAACGTGCGGCGAGTTCATATCCGTCGCTTGCCACGCGTTATCCGAACCTCGTGTTCGAAGAGGTCGACCTCGATCGGGCCCGGCAGTGTGACGTCGTGTTTTCGTGTCTGCCGCACGAGGCAGCCCTCGACATCGTCGCTGCTCTGCACGGATCGATTCGATTGCTGGTCGACCTGTCTGCGGCGTTCCGACTCACCGACACCTCGCAGTATCCACGGTGGTACGGCTTCGAGCATTCCCATCCGGAACTCGTCGCCGAGGCCGTCTACGGACTTCCTGAGCTCTATCGCGATCGCCTCGTCGATGCGCGCCTCATCGCAACGCCGGGATGCTACGTCACGGCCGCCAGCTTGGCGATCGCGCCACTCGTCTCCGGTGGCGTCATCGATCCAAGGGGTGTGATCGTGGATGCCGCATCCGGAGTGTCTGGAGCAGGGCGTGCCGCCAAGCAGACCACGCACTTCAATACGGTCGACGAGGACTTCACGGCATACGGTCTGCTCGATCACCGGCACACGCCGGAGATGGAGCAAGTGACGAAGGCGCAGATCTTGTTCACGCCACACCTTGCGCCGATGAACCGAGGGATCCTCGCGACGTGTTATGCACGACCAGCAGGCGGATCGTCGCCGACGACTCCCGGCGTCCTCGCCACGCTCGCCAAGGCGTATGCCAAAGAGCCGTTCGTGTCGGTGTCTCCGCAGGTTCCGTCGACGAAGGCCACGCTGGGGACGAACTCGGTGCAGATCACCGCTCGATTCGACGAACGCACCGGATACGTCGTCGTGATCGCTGCGCTCGACAACTTGGCCAAGGGTGCCTCGGGTGGCGCCATGCAGGCCGCCAACGTCGCCCTTGGCATCGACGAGCACCTCGGGCTGTCACAGGTCGGGATGTATCCATGAGCGCGCAGAGTCTGTTGAGCGAGCAGCACACGCGCACCGGATCGTTGCTCATCGAAGCCCTTCCTTATATTCAACGATTCGCGGGCAAGACGGTTGTCGTCAAGTACGGGGGAAATGCGCTCGCGGGTGCGACCGACGCGGACGCTGCTGGGACCTTTGCTCAGGACATCGCGCTTCTTCATGCGGTCGGCATCAAGCCGATCGTCGTTCATGGTGGGGGGCCCCAGATCAGTGCGATGATGGAGCGACTGGGCAAGAAGGCCGAGTTTCGCAACGGCTTGCGCGTCACCGATGCCGAGACGATCGAAATTGCGAGCATGGTCCTGCTCGGAACGGTCAATCCGCAGCTCGTCTCGGCGATCAACGTGCACGGGGCCCAGGCTGTCGGCGTGTCCGGTCAGGATGCGGGCCTGCTGAAGGTGGAGCAGCGCGATCCCGACCTCGGGTTCGTGGGTGACATCGTCTCCGTGGACACCACGGTCCTGCGTTCGGCGCTTGCCGACGGTTCGGTTCCCGTCGTTGCGACCATCGGATCAGACGACTCCGGACAGTCCTACAACGTGAACGCCGATACGGCGGCAGCGGCGATCGCCGTCGCCATCGCTGCCGAAAAGCTCGTCTATCTCACCGACATCGACGGCTTGCGTCTCGACAAAGACGATCCGGCTTCGCTCCTGCGGCGAGCGACCGCAGGAGAAATTCGCACGATGATGGTGAGCGGAGCGATTGACGGAGGGATGATTCCGAAGATGGAGAGCTGTCTCGTCGCCCTCGACGGTGGCGTGAATCGGACCCACCTGTTGGACGGGCGCATCCCGCACGTGTTGTTGATCGAGATGTTCACCGATGCTGGCGTCGGCACGATGATCACGAGGGACGAACGCTCGTGAGCGCCCACGGGTTCATGGCGTCCACGAGCGCCGTCGACGCGCTGTCGGGGCAGGGGCTGGCGAGCGCGGGACATTGTCCATTCATCCCGGTCTTCGGTGCGCCGCAGGTGATGTTCGTGCGTGGCTCGGGAACCGAGTTGTGGGACTCGAGTGGTAGGCGTTATCTCGACTTCCTGAGTGGCATTGCCGTCACGTCCCTCGGTCATGCACATCCGGCCGTCGCCGATGCAATCGCGGAGCAGGCTCGCACGTTGCTGCACGTCAGCAACTTCTTCGCCAATCCGGTCGCAACGTCGGCGGCTGTCGCGGTCGATCGACTGCTCGGGGGTGGGGGACAGGTGTTCTTTTGCAACTCGGGCGCGGAGGCCAACGAGGCAGCGATCAAGTTGGCACGCAAGTTCGGCGGTCGTGGTCGGCACGTGGTCGTGAGTGCGTTGGGCAGTTTCCACGGGCGCACGCTCGCCGCGCTCGCTGCCACCGGACAGCCCGCCAAGCACGAGCCGTTCCAGCCGATGCCCGACGGTTTCCGACATGTTCCCTTCGGCGACCTCGCCGCCCTTGAGGCAGCGGTGGACGACACCGTGGCGGCCGTGTTGCTCGAGTCGATCCAAGGAGAAGGCGGGGTCATTCCCGCATCGAACGACTACCTGCGTGCCGTCCGCGAGCTGTGCACGCAGCGGGGCATCTTGCTCATCATGGACGAAGTGCAGACGGGGTTCGCTCGCACCGGACGATGGTTCGGTTTCGAGCACGCCGGAATCCGTCCCGATGCGGTCACGCTCGCCAAGGGGATGGGTAACGGCATGCCGGTTGGTGCCTTGTGGGCTCGACACGACGTCGCCGGAGTGTTCGTCCCAGGCGACCACGGGAGCACCTTCAGCGGAACGGCCCTTGCAACGGCGGCAGTGATTGCGACGATTGCCGAGATGGAGCGCATCGACGCGCCTGCGTGTGCAGTCTCCCAAGGCGCCCGTCTGACGCGGGGACTCGAGACGATGTCCAAGGTGGCAAGCATTCGTGGCAGGGGACTGTTGCTCGGCGCACAGCTGATTGACGGAGTCGACGCCAAGGAGATGCAGCTCGCTCTCCTCGCATCGGGTCTCGTCACCAACGCGGTCACTCCAAGCACGCTGCGATTTGCGCCACCGCTCAACGTCTCGGATGCGCACGTGGACGAAGCGCTCTCGATCTTGTCGACGGTGCTGTCGTGACGCGCCATCTGTTGTCGTCGACCGACGTCACCTCGAACGAGCAGGCTCGGATCCTCGATCTCGCTCGTGCGTCGGCGAGCGACCTTGGTGCACCGCTCGGTGGCAAGGGAGTGGCGCTCATCTTCGAAAAACCCTCAAATCGCACGCGACACAGCATGGAGATGGCCGTCGTTCAATTGGGTGGCCATCCGGTCTATACCCGCGGGGAGGAGATCGGCTTCGACGTCCGTGAACCGGTCGAAGACATCGCTGGAGTGATGTCTGGCTATCACGCGATCCTTGCTGCGCGGGTCTTTGACCACTCGACGGTCGAGCGTCTCGCCCGGGCGGCCACGGTTCCGGTCATCAACATGTTGAGCGACGCACAGCATCCGTTGCAGGCCCTCGCCGACGTGCTCACGATGGTCGAAGAGTTCGGGACCCTCGAGGGCCGCACCGTCGCCTACGTCGGCGACTACAACAACGTCGCACGATCACTCGCACAAGCCTCTGCGCTGAGCGGAGCCCACGTGCGTATCGGTTGTCCGGAAGGGTACGGGCCGTCGCGCGAGGAGCTCGAGGCCTTGCGTGCGCTCGGAGCCGCGAGCGTCGTCGCCGGATCGTCGATGCAAGCAGCGGTCGAGGGAGCAGATGCCGTGCACACCGACACGTGGACGTCGATGGGGCAGGAGGCAGAATCGGTGCGCCGTGAGAAGGACTTTTCAGGTTGGACGGTGTCGTCGGCGACGATGGCACTCGCCAAGACCTCGGCGATCTTCATGCACTGTCTGCCTGCACACCGGGAGATGGAGGTCGCCTCCGACGTGATCGACGGACCCGCGAGTCGCATCATTCGCCAGGCACACAATCGCATGCACGCGGCGCGGGGAGCGCTCGCGTTCCTGATGGAGGTGAATTCGTGACGACAAAGGCACAACGCCAGCGCACGATCAGTGAGCTGATCTCGGAGCGGGACGTGACGAGTCAGCCGCAGCTGCAAAAGCTGCTCAAGTCTCGTGGGATCAGCGCCACCCAAGCGACGGTGTCAAGGGACTTGGAGGAACTGGGTGCGGTCAAGGTTCGGCTTGCCGGTGGTGAGACGGCCTATGCGATTCCTGAGTTCGCTCCGGAGCGCATCGCACCACTCGACCAACTCAAGCGGGTGTTGTCGGAGTGGGTGGCCGACATCCAGGTGAGTGCACCCATCGTCGTCGTGCGCACGCCTCCGGGGTGTGCACATGTGGTTGCTTCGGCACTCGATCGATCGGCGTTGCATGGTTTGATCGGCACCGTCGCCGGTGACGACACGATGCTGTGTGTCGCGAGTTCGAGCTACGGCGCAACTAAGTTGGCTGACGACCTTGCCGCGATGGCGGGACTGAAACGAACCGCAAAGAACCGATGACCGCCGACTCCTCACGACCGCTGTGGCACGGCAGGTTCGCGTCTGGGCCGTCGGACGACCTCCTCGCCTTCACGGAGAGCTTGTCGTTCGACGTGCGCCTGTGGCGTGACGACATCGACGGATCGCTCGCACACGTGCGCGGACTCGGTCGGTCGGGCATCCTGTCTTCGAGCGAGGTGTCGACGATCTGCGCCGCACTCGATCGTGTGGCCGACGAATTTGCTTCTGCGACGTTTGCCTTCGTGGCTGGCGAAGAGGACGTGCACACGGCGATCGAGCGACGCGTGACGGAGATCTGTGGTCCGGTCGGCGGGAAGCTGCACACCGGTCGCAGCCGCAACGACCAGTGCGTGACTGCGCTGCGATTGTGGTCGCGCCGGGAGTTGCGAGCGGTGGCTCGGGAAGTGCTCGAGCTGTGCGAGACGCTGCGCGCGCGGGCCGAGGAGGCTGGTTGGTCGAACGATGCGGTCTACCTGCCCGGCTATACCCACGTCCAGCGAGCCCAGCCAGTGCTGCTTGCGCACCACCTCATGGCACACGGATGGGCGTTCATGCGTGACGTGCAACGACTCGCCCAGACGATCGACCGCCTGGACGTCTCCACGCTCGGCGCAGGAGCGCTCGCTGGGTCGTCGTTGCCCCTCGATCCTCCGTCTGTCGCCGACGATCTCGGATTTGCCTCCACCTTCAGCAACTCACTCGATGCGGTCTCCGACCGCGACTTCGTCGCCGAGGCGTTGTTCGATCTCGCGCTCATCGGAACGCATCTGTCGCGGATGGGTGAAGAGTGGGTGTTGTGGACGAGCGAGGAGTTCGGCTTTGCGACGTTGGCCGATGAGTATGCGACCGGTTCGTCGATGCTTCCCCAGAAGAAGAATGCAGACATCGCCGAATTGGCACGCGGCAAGGCGGGCAGGCTGCTCGGCAATCTCGCCGGTTTCCTCGCCACGCTCAAGGGATTGCCGCTCGCATACAACAGGGACCTGCAGGAGGACAAGGAGCCGTTGTTCGACTCCGTCGACCAGGTCCGCCGCGCCGTCGTGGCCATGCGCGGGATGCTCGCGACCGCGACGTTCCGCGTCGAGGCGATGAAGGCGGCTGGGGATGCACCGTTGCTCGCCGCAACCGACCTCGCCGAGTGGTTGGTCGGACGGGGCACGCCGTTCCGTGAAGCACATAGCGTCGTCGGCCAGATAGTTCAACGCGTGGTGGCCGGGGAAGGTTCGCTCGTCGACCTCGTCGCTGCGCATCCGTCCTTCGGTCCGCAGGCCGCAGAGGTCATCGGCGTTGGTCGGGGAGTTCGACGCAGGACCACGCCCGGTGGTGCTGGACCTGAACCCGTCGCGGTGCAGTACGACGCGTACTGCGCGCAAATGAAGTCACTGCGCACGTTGCTCGACATCTAACATTGGCTTATGTCGCGCCATGGTGACGTCGTCGCCGAATTTGCCTCCCGTGGCCTGATCCACGACTCGACGGACCGCACCGAGCTCTCGGCGCGGTCGACCGCCAAGATGCTCTCGGCGTATGTCGGTTTCGACCCCACGTCGAACAGCCTGCACGTCGGGAATCTGCTCGGTCAGGTGAGTTTGCGGCGTTTGCAATTGCTCGGACACCGACCAGTCGTACTTGCCGGTGGAGCCACCGGCATGGTGGGGGACCCGTCGGGCCGAAGCGAAGAGCGCAACCTCCTGGACGCCGATACCTTGGCGCACAACGTGGAGTGCATCAAGGGGCAACTCGAGAAGTTGCTCGACTTCTCGGCCGGTGCGAACCAGGCGGTGCTCGTCGACAACGCGACGTGGACCAAGGACGTCACCGCGCTCGACTTCTTGCGTGACGTCGGCAAACACATCACGGTGAACCAGATGCTGGCGAAGGACTCGGTGAAGTCGCGCCTCACGGACGGCAACGGACTGTCGTTCACCGAATTCAGCTACATGCTTTTGCAGGCGAACGACTTCCGGCATCTGTGCGAGCACTTCGATTGTGAGATGCAGATGGGTGGATCCGACCAGTGGGGCAACATCACCGCTGGCATCGACCTCATCCGCAAGAAGCTCGGCCGCGGCGCCTACGGTCTCACGTGGCCGCTCGTGACGAAGTCGGACGGATCGAAGTTCGGCAAGACCGCCGACGGGGCGGTGTGGCTCGATCCGCAGCGCACTTCGCCGTATCAGTTCCGACAGTTCTGGATGCAGATCGCCGATGCCGACGTGGCTCGAATGTTGACGCAGTTCTCTCTGCGTTCCCTCGACGACATCGCCGACATCGTTCGACAGCAGACGGAGCGTCCGGAATCGCGCATCGCTCAGCGCGCGCTGGCGCGAGAGATGACCGCCATGGTCCACGGAGAGGACGCTGCCGAGGGTGCAGAACAGGCCGCGGACGTGTTGTTCGGGGCGAATCCCGTCTCGGCGTCGCGGTCTGCGCTCGAGCACGTACTCGGGGAAGTGGAGACGACGACGATGGGGACCGCCGCACTCGGTGATGCGGTCGGATTGCTCGTCACGACAGGACTCGCCGGGTCGAATTCGGAGGCGAGACGCCTCTTGCAACAGCGCAGCGTGCGCGCCAACGGCGAGCAGCTGGACGAGTTCTCGAAGCTGGACGCCATTGGGCTCCTTCACGGGCGCTGGCTCCTCCTGCGCAAGGGCAAGACGACCTACCACATGGTCGATTTCGCCTGATCCTGCCTGAAACCCAGCAAAATCAAGGGTTTCCTGGCCGTGGTCGAGGGAAACCCAATATTTCCAAGGTTTTTGTGTCCCGAGGGTTGATGGTGGCCTTTCCAGCCCGCTAGATTGCTCACCCGCCCTTCAAAGAGGTTCGCGATTGCGGATCTTGTGAGGTGGCGGCAACTGCGGAGTACCTCCAGCTGTACAGCTGTGTAATCCGTGGTCTCGCTCCTTGAAAACGGAAGAGAAGACTGAACGCCAGTGCGGGCAGTAGGAAACGGTTCCTTCGGGAACCGTCGATTGCTGTCTGTCAATTCTGGTCGGAAGCAATTCCGGCCAAACCAACCGTTGATGCAAATCAACAAATCAATTATCGATCAGTAGAGCTACTGATCGGTCAGGACATGGTGGTGCGGACGTGCAGCAATGCACGAAAAACCATCATGGACTTTCCCGAATTCACCCTCGCGTCGTTGCGGTGCCTCGTGCATTTGACGACGATGAGGAAATTCTTGACGGAGAGTTTGATCCTGGCTCAGGACGAACGCTGGCGGCGTGCTTAACACATGCAAGTCGAACGAGATCCATGGTGTAGCAATACACCGGAAGATCTAGTGGCGAACGGGTGAGGAACACGTGAGAAACCTGCCCCAGACTTTGGGATAACAAGTGGAAACGCTTGCTAATACCGAATGACGTCGGAGAACCGCATGGTTCACTGACGAAAGGAATTCCGGTTTGGGAGGGTCTCGCGGCCTATCAGCTTGTTGGTGGGGTAATGGCCTACCA
>CAYSRZ010000019.1:0-12030 GCA_964433615.1 uncultured Acidimicrobium sp.
CACGAGATCGACCTGCGCCACACCGATGCGCTGACGATGGCCGACAGCGTGATGACGTTCCGCTTCGTGGTCAAGGAGATCGCGGCCCTACACGGCGTGCACGCGACGTTCATGCCCAAGCCCCTCGAGGCGATCCAGGGTTCGGGCATGCACCTGCACCTGTCTCTGTTCTCGGGTGAACAGAACGCCTTCCACAGCGACGACGACCCGTACAACTTGTCGCAGACCGCAAAGCACTTCATGGCGGGACTGTTGCGCCACGCCGCCGAGATCACCGCGGTGACGAACCAGACCGTGAACAGCTACAAGCGCCTCGTGCCCGGCTTCGAGGCTCCCGTGCACATCTCATGGGCGCGCAACAACCGCAGCGGCCTGATTCGCGTGCCGATTCCCAAGCGCAGCAACGAGAGCGCGACGCGAATCGAATATCGCTCGCCGGATCCTGCCTGCAATCCGTACCTCGCGTTCTCCGTCATCCTCGCCGCAGGCTTGCGCGGCATCGAGGAACAATACGAGTTGCCGCTCGAAGCCGACGCGAACCTCTTCGAGATGGACGACGACCTCGTCGACAAGCTCGGCATCCAGCAACTTCCCCAGTCGCTCTCGGATGCACTGCGCACGATGGAGTCCTCGACGCTCGTCGCAGATGCACTCGGTGAACACATCTTCGAGTGGTTCCTGCGCAACAAGCGCGACGAGTGGCGCCGCTACAAGACCCACATCAGCCAGTTCGAGCTCGACCGGTACCTGAAGCAACTATGAACCGCCGTAGCGACCAACCTTCGGGCGCACTCGACAACTTGGTCGCGGTGTTCCCGTCGCCAGCACCCATTGACCTCGCCCGCACCTTGGACCTTGCTGGCTACCGCTGGAAGGCCGTCGCCACGCCGGACGACGTCGCCAAGGGCGAGCCCGCCGACGGCTGGGCCGGCGCGGTCGTGTCGTGCGACGCGGACCCGGAGGGTGGTTGGGCGATCTGTCGCAGCCTGCGCAAGCGCGAGGTCCCGGTCGGTCGCATCCTCGTGCTCGTCACCGGTGCACAGTTGCCTGACTTGGAACTGCGCGACGACCTGTTCGACGATTTCTGCCTCGCTCCGTTCCATCCGCGCGAACTCGAGGCTCGCCTGCGTCACCTGTTCTTCACGCATCACGTCGCGGGCCATCATTCCTTCGTCGAATACGCAGGGCTCGTCCTCAACCTCGAGACCTACCAGGCTTCCTTCGGTGGCTCGCCGCTCGATCTCACCTACATGGAATACGAGCTGCTCAAGTTCCTGGCCCAGAATCCCGGCAAGGTGTTCTCACGAGAGACCTTGCTGTCGCGAGTGTGGGGATATGAGTATTTCGGTGGAGCACGCACCGTCGACGTGCACATCCGTCGACTGCGCGCGAAGCTCGGCGAAGAGCACGCCAACCTGATCCAGACCGTGCGCAGCGTCGGCTATCGCTTCGGTCAGTCGAAGTGGTCGCGCTGACTAGCGCAGCGCACCGATCACCGTCACTGCACCGATGACGAGGAACAGCACTGCGGCGACCCGCTGAATCAACCTGAGCGGCACGACTCGCTGCAGCCAGGAGCCGAGCAACACCGCAAGACCCGACACTCCGGACAGCGCCACGATCGCTCCGACCCCGACTGCGATCGGATCGTCGAAGCGTGCGGCAAATCCAGCGGTGGCCAACTGCGTCAGGTCGGCGAACTCGGCGACGGCGATCACGCTCGCTGCGGTCCATGCGATGCGCACGAAGCTTCGCGCGACCGGCGTGTCGCGCACCTCGTCGTCGTCTCCCTCGCCGGCACGCCACGTGACGAGGCCGCCGATCAGGAAGAGGGTTCCAACCGCGAGTTGAATCGGTCGTTCGGGAAGGTTGGCGAGGGCGGATCCGAGCACCACCGCAATGACGACGTGCAGTCCGTACCCACAGCTCACCCCGATCCAGACGGGAAGCTTGCGCTTGAAACGCGTCGACAACAGCAACGTGGCGAACATCGTCTTGTCGGGCAACTCGGCGAAGAAGATCGCGACGAAGGTGACGAGCGCGTGGCGAACCATCAGCGTCCGATGGCCACCGCTTGCATCTTCGCCGCCACTCGACGATGCGTCGTGAGCATCTCGTCGACCTTGGTGCTCACGAGCTGGCCGTTCGACACGACCGACTTGCCGTGGACGATGGTGTGTGCGGCCGCGGTCGGTCCGCAGCGCAGCCACGCCTCGATCGGGTCGGCGATCGCACCCGCGAACAGCGGACCGGTGAGCGACCAGACCGCGATGTCACCGACCGCGCCGACCGACAACTCCCCGATCTCTCCGATGCGGCCGAGGCAACCTGCACCGCCACGCGTGGCGACCTCGAGGGCCATGCGCGCAGTTCCGGCATCCGCACCGTTGCGCAACTTGGCGAGCAGCATCGCCTGACGCGCCTCGAGCCACAGCGACGCGGAGTCGGCCGACGACGAACCATCCACACCGAGGCCGACGTGCACGCCTGCGGCACGCAGGTCGACGACGGGCGAGATGCCCGAGGAGAGGATCATGTTGCTGCTCGGACAGTGCGCCACGCCGATGCGGGCACGTCCGAGGCGTGCAACCTCGTCGGCGTTCGGCATCACGCAGTGCGCAACCCACGCCCGATCGGTGCACCACCCGGTGTCTTCGAGGTAGTCGGTTGGCCTGCACCCGAACGTAGAGAGCGAGAATTCGTCGTCCTCTGCGTTTTCGGCGAAGTGCGTGTGCAATCGCACGTCGAGCTCCTCGGCGAGTCGCGCGGAGTCCACCATCAACTGCTTCGTCACGCTGAACGGGCTGCACGGGGCGAGCGCCACGCGCACCATCGCACCGTGCGAGCGATCGTGGTGGCGTTCGACCGAGGCCTTCGACTCGGCGAGGATCACGTCGTGGTCCTGCACCACCGAATCGGGAGGCAGCCCACCGTCCTTCACCGACAGCGACATCGAGCCACGCGTCGGATGGAAGCGCACGCCGAGGTCGCGCGCGGCGGCGATCTCTGCGGACAACAAGTCGCCGCCACCCTTCGGATGGACGTAGAGATGATCGGTCGAGGTCGTGCAACCAGAGAGGGCGAGTTCGGCGAGGCCGACCCAGGCGGACACGTGTGCCGCCTCTTCGTCCAGGGTGCTCCACAGTGGATAGAGCGTCTTCAACCATCCGAAGAGTGCCGCATTCGTCATCGGCGGAAATGCACGCGTCAGGTTCTGATACAGGTGGTGGTGGGTGTTGATCAACCCCGGGGTGACGAGGCAGTCGGTCGCGTCGATGATGCGATCGGCTTGCGGCTCGGAGCCCGCCCTGCCGACGTGCGAGATCAGTCCGTCCGTGACGGCGACGAAGCCACCCGGGATCTCGGTGCGCTGTTCGTCAACGGTGGCAACGAGCGTTGCGTTGCGAACGAGGAGGTCTGCGCGCGCGTTCAGCCGTTTAGCTCGACGAGCTCACTGCCGTCGTGGCGGATCTCGGCGTCACGGTGGAGGAAGAAGCCGATTGCTGCCGCGAGTCCGGCGGTGGTGAGACCCACGACGACGGGGAATGCGAGGAGGACTACGACGATGATGACTGCACCTGGCATGGTTCCTACCGTAGTGGCTTGTACGCCCAGGCCTCGATCTCGACCGCGCCACCAAACGGCAACGAGGCGACGCCGATCGTGCTGCGTGCCGGACGGGAGTTCCCGAACCCCGCGACGTACGCGGTGTTGAAGCTGGCGAAGGTGTCCATGTCCGTCAAGAAGCACAACGTCTTGGACACGTCACTCAGGTTCGCGCCGACGCTCGCCAGCTGGCCCTTCAAGTTCTCGATCGCCTTGGTGGTCTGGGCGGCGACGCCACCGGAGACGACCTTGCCGTCGGCGATGCCGAGCTGACCCGACACGATGATCCAGTCCCCTGCACGCACCACCGGTGTGTACGGTCCGAGCGGCTTGGCGGTCGGTGCAGCCTTCGAGGTGCTCGCCTTCTTCGACGCCTTCTTGGTCTTGGCCACGGCTGTGCGCGCGGTCTTCTTCGTCGTCGCTTTCTTTGCGACCTTCGTCTTTTTCTTGGTTGCCATGCGCCAAGCGTAGACGCTGTCTCGGCACCTACGATGATCGCGTGCTGAACCGACGTGCGTTTCTTTCCTCGGGACTCGGCGCACTTGGATTCGTCGCGGGTTCCCCACTGCTCGCCTCGTGCTCGTCGAGCGGTGGTGACGCAAACGAGGAACGCTGGCAGATCGTGCAACGCTTCCCGCAAGTGCTCGTGCCGGGGGATCTCCGGCTGCCGATCTCACTTGCCGACCAGGCAGGGCTGCTCGCCGATGGCGACCTTCCCGCGACGCTGACTGCCCGACTGGTGAACGCAGAGACGGGCGCCACGGTGGCGAGCGACCTCGTCGCCACGCGACATGACGCAGGTCTGTCGATTCCTTACTGGCCGTTTCGCGTGAACGTCGCCGACGTCGGTCTCTACTCCCTCGTCGTCGATGGCGGACCGCAGGACGGAGCGGCGGTGCAGGTGCTCGACCCGAGTGAAGTCACCATTCCACTCGTCGGTTCGCCACTTCCCGCCTTCGACACGCCGACTGTCGACGATGCGCGCGGCGTGGACCCGATCTGCACTCGCACCCCAGAGCCGTGTCCGTTCCACGACGTGACGCTCACCGACGCGCTCGCGTCAGGTCGACCCGTCGTCTATCTCATCGGTACGCCTGCACACTGCTCGACGGGGACGTGCTCACCCGCGCTGGATGGTCTGCTCGAACTACGCGACGAGTTGTCGGCGACGTACGTAATCGTGCATGCAGAGGTCTACACGGACGACACCGCGACGCAAGTTGCGCCGGCGGTCACGAGTTATGCGATGACGTACGAGCCGGCGCTCTTCGTCACGGGACGCGACGGCACGATCGTCGAGCGGCTTGATGCGGTGTTCGACTCGGTCGAACTGCGCGAGGTCTTGCTCAGCTGAAGCTGTTGCCGCAACCGCAGGTGCGGGTGGCGTTCGGGTTGTTGATCTTGAAACCCGCGTCCGTGAGACCGTCCTGGTAGTCGAGGCTTGCACCGACCAACAACTGCGACGACGCCTGGTCGACGACAACCTTCACGTCACCGAAGTTCAGGGTCTGGTCGTCCTGGGCGAAGTCACCGTCGAAGAACATCTCGTAGGAAAAACCCGAGCATCCACCTGGGCGCACGGCGACGCGCAACGCGAGATCGGTCGCGCCCTCTGCCTGGAGCAGTTCCTTGACCTTTGCAGCGGCTGAATCAGTGAGGGTGATCATGACTTCAGACTACAGCCGACGCCGATCGGTTTGCCAAGCACTGCAAGGCGAAACGGCCAAATCAACGGTAGGTTCTTGGCCATGACCGGCCGCGTCGTGCCGCCCCCGTCCGCCGACGAGGTTCGCAACCTTTTGCGTGCCGTGATGGACCCCGAGCTCGGCGACAACATCGTGGACCTCGGCATGGCCGGTGACGTGACGGTGTCCGACGAGGGCATCGTGTCGATCGGCATGAAGCTCACGATCCGGGGCTGCCCGCTGCGGGTGCAGATTCGCGACGACATCGAGTCCCGCCTCACGACGCACCCCGGCGTCACCAAGGTGAAGATCGACTGGGGCGAGATGACCCCCGAGGAACGCCAGGCCACCATGACCCGCGCGCGCTGGAACGCTCGCGAGCAGGCCGGAGACACCCAGGTGCCGAACAACGCTCGCGTGCTCGCGATCGCGAGCGGCAAGGGTGGCGTGGGCAAGAGTTCCGTCACCGTCAACCTCGCGGCCGCGCTCGCCTCGCTCGGCCACACGGTGGGAGTGCTCGATGCCGACATCTGGGGGTTTTCGATTCCACGCATGCTCGGCATGTCGGATCGTCTCGAGGCACGGCGCATCGAGGGTTCGGAGAAACCCAAGATCGTTCCCAACGAACGTCGCATCGGCGACGGCGTGTTGAAGGTCGTCTCCACCGGGATGCTCGTCGACGACGAGGAGACGGCCCTGATGTGGCGCGGTCTCATGTTGACGAAGGCAGTCGAGCAGTTCCTCAACGACGTGCACTGGGGAGACCTCGACTACCTCCTCATCGACATGCCGCCGGGGACGGGCGACGTGCAGATGGGTCTTGCTCGCATGTTGCCGCGCACCGACCTGATCATCGTCACCACACCTGCGGTCTCGGCCCAGAAGGTCGCGGTGCGTGCAGCCGACATGGCGCGACGCAGCTTCCTGCGTGTCGCCGGCGTGATCGAGAACATGAGCGCCTTCACTTGCGAACACGGCACGTCGTATCCACTCTTCGGTGAAGGTGGTGGCCGAGCACTCGCCAACGACATCGGTGCGGAACTGCTCGGTCAGATTCCGCTCGAGCCGGCGATGGCCCACGGAGGCGACGTCGGTGAACCGATCGCCATCACGGGAACGTCAGCGGCGGCAACGGCGTTCGCAGAGATCGCCCGCCACATCGTGGCGACGACGGTGAGTGCAGCCGAATTGAGTGCGTGCTCCGCCCGCGACGAAAGCGTCGTCGCCGTGGCCGTGCGCGGTCAGTCGCGGTAGTCCGCGTCTCCCGGCATCGCCACACCGATCACCTTGCCCTCGGCATCGACGCGCAATTGCGGAAGGATCGTCTGCGGCACCCCGATCGAGCGCGCAGCATCGAGCGCACCGGCCGTCGTGTCGTGTGCGGCGAGGAACTCGAGATTGCGGGTCGTCGGTGGCAACATCACGAGCTCCCCTCGTGTGCTGCGCTCGAGTGCGTCCTCGGGCGTCACCCACAGGCTGTTGATCGTCTCGCGATCGTCGTGCAATGGCTCTTGACCCTCCGGCATCGGGGCGAGGAAGAACCGGGTGTCGAATCGGCGGGGCTCGCCGACCGGCGTGATCCAGTGGCTCACGTAGTACATCGAGTTCGTGATCAGTCGGAGCTGCTCCCGACGGCACAACTCGACGAGCGACAAGGACGCGTCGTGCACGTGATGGCGGGCGTGGGCGAAGCGCTCCGCCGACGCCTCGTCGTCGAATCGAATCGGGTGCGATCCACCTTCCGGTCTGGCGAGCAAGACGCCTGCCTCCTCGAAGCACTCGCGGATCGCGGCGATCCAAAACGCAAGCCCGCCGGATGGAACGCCGAGGATCGCGCTCGCCTCGGCGTCGCTCAGGTCGTCGCACACCGACTGCAACTCGCTCGTGTCGTCTGCCGCATCCACGCGACCCCCGGGGAACACGTACATCCCTTTGGCGAACACGGCGCTCATCGTGCGCTGCAACATGAACACCTCGAGACCGTTCAGCGGATGGTCCCGGATCAACATCACGGTGGCCGCCGGGCGCACGGGTACGGCGGTCGGATCGAAATCCTGGCTCACGACACCACCCGTCTGCTGCGCGACAACACCCACGCCCCGAACACGGCGATCGCGCTTCCGAGGATGGCGAGCGGTGCGACGTCCTCGTCGTTGACGAACACGCCAAGCACAAGTGACACGGCAGGCATGAGATACAGACTCGCCGATGCGCGCGTGGAGCCGATGCGACCGGCGAGGGTGACCATCGCAAAGTGTGCGAGTGCGGTTCCGAGCACCCCAAGCGCCACCATCGCGGCGAACGCGTGCCACGCGAACGGTCGGTCGTTGTTGACGAGCGAGGTGATGCCGAGTGGTGCGAGCAACACGACGGCGACGATCTCCGCGCGCCACAGCACCGACAGCGATCCATACCGCTGTTGCAGCGGCGAAGCGATGTTGAGTGCAAACCCATACATCACGAGAGCGAACACGATGAGCGCCACACCGAACGCACTCGACGAACCCTCCCTCACCGTCGGCAAGGCGATGAGCACGACTCCCCCAGTGCCGATCGCGAGTCCGGCGATCTGGCCGCGCGGTGGCAACGATCGGGCGATCACGGCCGCAACCAACGCGGCAAAGATCGGTGTCGCGCCGTTCAGCATCCCCGTCACGCTGCTCGACACGTGCTGCTCGGCGAACGGAAACACCGTCAGCGGCGCCGCGAGCCAGACGACGCCGAGCAAGGCGATCTTCGGCCATGCCGCCGACTCCACCGGAACGCGCGACTTCGGGATGAAGGTCAGCGTGAGGCAACCGAACAACACGCGCATCGGCGTGATCAGGCCCGGTGCGAAGGAATCGAGACCGACGGCGATGAAATAGAACGAGCTCCCCCACACGAGACCTGGAATGACAAGCAGCACCCAGTCGAGGGGCTGCAACGTGGCGACCTCGGCCGCGCGGCGTCGCTCGGCGACCGACTCAGTCACGCTTGTCTTTGCGCATTTCGCGATAGTCGCGAGCGGCACCCTCGAGTGGCTCGACTTCGAGCGTGACGCCGTCGATGGCGGCAACTCGACACGACGCGCCCGCCTCGAGCGGCGTCGAGCGATTGGTCCGCGCACGCCACTGCGCTCCCTGCAGCTCGACGAGCCCGTCCGGAGCCACGTCGCGCACCACCACTCCCTCGAGACCGATCATCCACTGTCGACCAATCGTCGGCGTGGCAAAGCGCGTGCGCACCATCGACGGCATGCCGACGATGAACGCAAGTGCCATCATGGCGATCCCGCTGCCGAGCGTGAGCCACGACAGACGCATCGACGACCCGTCGATCGGTCGATAGAGCGAGAGCGACGCGACGACGAAAAGAGCGAGCCCGATCCCCGTCCACAACCTCGGCACACCGACCTGGACGTCGATCGCGAACGCGACGACTGCGGCGACGATCAGTGCGACGGCCCAACCACGCACCGGCAACTCTGAGAGCCCGTAGGTGCCGAAGGCTGCACAGATCGCACCGACCGAGCCGGCGATGCCGATACCAGCCGTGAAGAACTCGAACACGAGGAGCGACAGTCCGATGGCAAACAGCAGGTACGCGACAGGGACGCTGGCGACCGTGTGCATGAGCTGGCCGACGAGGCCCAACTTGAAGAATCGAGCGGTCGCCGCATCCAAGACCACCTGGCCGGACGAGTCCAGCGTCTCGACCGTGGTGTCGAGCGTGACGCCGTCGATCGTCAGACCATCGAGTGCGTACAGCATGTTGCGGACGACCGGCACGCCCTCGTCCTTCTTGTCGTAGGTGAGGGCACCTGCACTTCTGGCTTCTGAAAAGCCGAGGCTGGAGGTGCGCAGTGTCGCATCCGCATCACCAAAACTCAGTTCCTCGCCGTTCACGGTGAGCAACTTGCCGGTGTATCCGATGCGTGCGCCAGGCGCCATCGCCGACACGTCGGCAACGGCCAGCAACTGTGCGGACAATCCGTAGGCGCGGGCACCGGTCGGTCCCACCCACACGGCGACGGGGATCTTGGCCGCGGCCACGTTCTGCAACATCTCGGTGAATCGCTCCGTCGACACGACGGCGCCGCGAGAGTTCACCTGCAGTACCACCGCTTGGGCACCGTTGGTCGCCGAGCGCTCGAGTGCCGCTTCGATCTCGTCGACGACGACGTGGTCGATCAATCCGCTCACCGCAACGACGTCGACGGGCGCGAGGTCCTCTGCCGACTCCGCATTCGCGAGCTGCGCACCCTGCACCACGGAGGCGACGATCCCGAGGACGAGCACTGCCCAACGCGCCGTAGTGGGTAACCTGCGCATTGAAACCTCCGGAGGATGCGTGACCGTTGACGAATTGTTCGCCTCATCCCGCACGATCATCGTCGCGGGGAAGGGCGGAGTTGGCAAGACAACGGTATCTGCTGCCCTTGCCCTCGCTGCAGCGCGACGAGGACGTCGCGTGCTGTACGTCGAGCTCGACGGCAAGCCGATCGCACCAATCCTGCGCAGTGGCGAGGGGCACATCACGACGATGACGCTCACCGCCGGTGATGCACTCGTCGACTACCTCGAGCACCACGGTCTCGGCAGGCTTGCGCGACGGTTCGCCTCGACCGGGATTCTCGACGTGATCGCCGCGGCAGCCCCAGGTCTCGACGACCTCCTCGTGCTCGGGCGCATCAAGGCCCTCGAGCGCGACCAGAACGTCGACCTGATCGTCGTCGACGGACCAGCGGCGGGACACGCGCTCACCTTCCTGCGCGTCGCACACGGCATCCGTGGCGGAATCCGCACGGGCCTGATCGCCAACCAGGCCGCCGAGGTGAGCGAGTTCCTCGGGGATCATCGACGTTGCAGCGTCGTCATGGTCACGCTCGCAGCCACGACCCCCGTCACCGAGACCGTCGACACTGCACTCACGATCGAAGACGAGATCGGCGTCGCCCTCGGTCCGATCATCGTCAATCGTCAACTCGCACCAGACGATGCCGAGGGCGAGCCGTGCACCTCACCCGTGCTGCGCGCCAGCCTCGAGTTCTATCGCTCGCGTCGCGCCCTGCAGCTCGAGTCGATCGCCACGTTGCACGAGCTGCTGCCCCTGCCGCGCATCGATCTCCCCGAGGTCGACCAGGGCGATGTGATCGACGTCTTGGCACGCACCATTGCCGAAGTGAACGAGGCGACGTCGTGATCGGCGACGGTGCGCGCTTGATCGTGTGCATGGGCTCGGGGGGCGTGGGCAAGACGACCATGTCGGCTGCGCTCGCGGTGGCCCACGCAAGGTCCGGCAAGCGCGTCTGCGTCGTGACCATCGATCCCGCCAAGCGACTCGCCGACGCACTCGGCGTGCGCGGCGAACTGACGAACGAACCGACACACGTCGGCACATTCGGATCGGGGGAGCTGTGGGCGATGATGCTCGATGCACAGCGCACCTTCGACGAACTCATCACGTCCACGAGCACGTCGCAAGAACAGGCCGAACGCATCCGCAACAACGCACTCTTTGCGAGCATCGCCCGCCAACTCGGGGGAACGCAGGAGTACATGGCGGCAGAAAAGCTCTACCAACTCGACCGCGACGAACGCTTCGACGTCGTCGTCGTCGACACTCCTCCGTCGCGCGAGGCACTCAACTTCCTCGGCGCACCGAACACCCTGGTCAGGTTCCTCGACCATCGCGTGTATCGCACCTTCCTCGCTCCCGCCCGTGGCGGTCTCAAGATCGTCTCCGCAGCGCTGACGCCGATCTTCAAGGCGGTCACCCGATTGGTCGGCGCGGACGTGATCACCGACGTCACAGGATTCTTTGCCGCCTTCGAAGGACTGGACCAGGGCTTCAGGGACCGCGCGCAGAAAGTGAACGCCCTCCTGCGCGATCCGCGGACGCGCTACGTGGTGGTCACCTCCCCCGAGTCCGAACCGATCCGCGAGGCCCGGTACATCATCGACGAACTTGCATCCGAACGCGTCGGCGTCCACGCGATCGTCTGCAACCAGATGACCCCGCGCAGAGGCGACGTGTCGGAGTCGGAGATGACTGTGGCACCACGACACGCCGCCATTCATCAAACATTGGTGCGCAAGCGTCACGACGAGGAGCAACGACTCGACGAGTTGCGCTCGACACTGACGCCCGGGACCATCGTCGCCATGGTCGACCTGCTCGGCCGCGACGTGTCGTCGTTGGACGCACTCGACGTTCTCGCCGCCTCACTCTGATCTCTGGCGCGGGAGTAGGCTGGCCGTGATGCACATCCTGCTTGCCACCGACGCCCAATGGGTCCTCGATGACGTCCTCGCTGCACTCGGCGCACCCGACACCTCGTTCACGGTGTGCCGCAACGGACGCGACGTGCCACAGGCGATCGCCACACGAACCCCGGACCTTGCAATCCTCGACCTCCAGGTCGGGACCATGGGAGGGATGGCGATCACGATGAACCTTCGTCTCGATCACTCCGACCACCGCATCCCCCACATTCCGGTGCTGATGCTGTTGGATCGCGAAGCCGACGTGCACCTCGCCAAGCGCAGTGGTGCGGAGGGCTGGATCATCAAGCCCCTCGATGCCCTCCGCCTGCAACGCGCTGCGAAGGCCGTCGCGAACGGTGAAGAGTGGCAGGAATCCCGCCACGGAATCGCCAGTCAGTCCTCGTCGACAGCCAGTTAGGCTCTCCCACGGAAATACCGGGGATTAGCGCAGCTTGGTAGCGCGCCACGTTCGGGACGTGGAGGCCGGGAGT
>CAYSRZ010000020.1:0-11952 GCA_964433615.1 uncultured Acidimicrobium sp.
TCTCCAAGGACGAACTGGAGCGGGCCGAGAAGGAACTCGACAAGATGACCCAGGAACACGTCGAGCAGGTCGACAAGGCATTTTCGCGCAAGGAACAAGAACTGCTGGAAGTGTGAGGAGCAACCGATGAGCGACGACGACACCAAGCGCAACCGACGCGACGAGACTGCGGGCAGCGATCCGACGATCGACTTCGGCGACGAGTTCGGCGTCGTGCGTTTCGCCGACGAGGACGACTCCGGTCCGGCGCTGTCGTTTGCCAACGAGACCGAGCAGCTCCCGCACTGGACGGAGCCACCGACCGGCGACCTGCCGCGATTCATGAAGGGCGACGACGACGCGACCGAGGCACCGATTCGCATTTCCGACGAGACCGACGTGTGGGGTGCCTACAACGACACCGCCACCAGCGCGTCGCGTCCACGCGTGGACCTCACCGGTGGCGCGCCACGCTTCGAGACGTCGAGCCCGCCACCCGTGCAGCGCCCACGCCGCGAGGGTCCGATTCGCATCGGCACCGATCCGACGGGCGACACGAGTCGTCCGCTGCCGCGCGATCCCTCGGCGTCCGCCGGACGCACACGACCCGCACAAGTCACTCGCTCGCGTCGTCCCGGCGATCCGCGTCCGACCCGTGGTGCAACCGCAGGCATGCAGCGTCCGCCGTCCGGCCCGACCGCTGGCCGCGACCTGCCAATGGCGACCGCCGTCGGTGCGCTGCTCGGCGCGGCCTTCATCGGGGCAGTGGTGTGGCGACCCGCGGCCGTCGTCGTGCTCGTGACTGCGATCATCGGCGTCGCCGCATACGAGTTCTTCACCCAGATTCGCACGGCCCACTACTCGCCGGTGTTGCCCGTCGGCGTCGCCGCCAGCGTCGCCGCGCCGCTCGCCGCCTACTGGATGGGGGATGCGGTCCTGCCGCTCATCGTCGTGTTCACGCTGATGGCGTGTGCGATCGTGTTCGTCGCGGGTGACTCGATCGACATCTCGCCGACGCCACAGATCGCCGTGACGTTGTTCGGGGTCCTGTGGATCGGATTCTTCGGCTCCTTCGCCGCGCTCATCTTGCGCCTGTCGACGACCGGATCCTTCGCCGGCACCAACATCGGCACCGACACGTTGTTCATTGTCGTGATCGGCGTGATCGCCAACGACATCGCGGCCTACTTCGTCGGCTCGGCCGTCGGTCGCACCCCGCTGCGCGACTGGATCAGCCCGAACAAGTCGACCGAGGGCCTGATCGGTGGCACGCTCGGCACGTTCGGCGCGGTCATCATCGTCGGCCTGCAGAGCACGACGTGGAACGGCCTCGGCGAATGGCTCGCGCTCGCCATCGTGATCTCGATCGTCGCACCGCTCGGCGACCTCGTCGAGTCGATGATCAAGCGCAACGTCGGCGTGAAGGACTTCGGCACGATCCTCACCGGTCACGGTGGCGTGCTCGACCGCTTCGACAGCATGCTGTTCGCACTGCCCGCGGTGTATTACCTCGCCTTAGTGCTGCAGCCCTGGGGCTAGGCGCCGTGCGCGTCGCCATCGCCGGGTCCACCGGCTCGATCGGGACGCAGACCCTCGACGTCATCGATTCACTCGACGACGTTCATGTCGTCGCGCTGTCCGTCGGATCCTCGGTCGACGGCGTCGTCGCCCAGGCCAAGAAGTATCGACCGGAGGTCGTGGTCGTCGCCGACGATGCGGCGCGCGCGAAGGTGGCGTCGCAGTTGCCGGGCGTGCGCGTCGTCGCCGAACCCGTGGCGCTCGCCGAAGAGGCAGACGTCGTCGTCAACGGCGTCGTCGGTTTCGCCGGACTTCCCGTCACGATCGCCACGTTGCGTGCCGGCAAACGTCTCGCACTCGCCAACAAGGAGAGCTTGATCGCCGCGGGGCCCGTCGTGCAGCCACTGCGCAAGGTCCCGGGGGCGAACATCGTCCCCGTCGACAGCGAGCACTGCGCGATCCATCAGTGCCTGCGCGCGTCGGACGATCCCGATCGTGAGGTTGCGCGACTGTTGCTGACGGCAAGTGGCGGACCGTTCCGCGGCAAGGCCGAGGCGGAACTGCGCGCGGTCACCGTCGAGGCCGCTCTCAAGCATCCGACATGGTCGATGGGTCCGAAGATCACCGTCGATTCCTCGACGCTCATGAACAAGGGTCTCGAGGTGATCGAGGCGCATGAGTTGTTCGGTGTCGGATATGACGCGATCGACGTGGTCGTGCACCCGCAGTCGGTCGTGCACTCGATGGTCGAGTTCACCGATGCGGCCGTGATCGCACAACTGTCGATGCCCGACATGCGTCTGCCGATCGCCTATGCCCTCGGACATCCGTCACGTGCCCGCATGCCCTACGGGCGCATCGATTGGTCGACCATGGCCCGACTGGATTTCGAGACCCCCGACCGCAAGACTTTCCGTTGCCTCGACTTGGCGTACCAGGCGGGGCGCATCGGTGGCACCGCACCGGCGTGGCTGAGCGCAGCCAACGAGGTGGCCGTCGAGGCGTTCCTCGCGGGAGCCACGTCGTGGTGGTCGATCGCCGACGTCATCGAGGAAACCTTGCAACACCATGATGCTCAACTTCCCACCACGGTGGATGACATTCTCGAGGCAGATCGCACTGCGCGACGCGTTGCACGCGAGGTGCTCGGCGCGTGAGTGACACCTACCGCCGCCTGCGCGACAACATCGTCGCAGGCGGAGATGCAACGGAGTCCCCGCAGGGGGAGACGAGCCCGGCGCGCTCGGGAGCGCTCGGTCTCGTCATCGTCGGCCTGCTCGTCTGGCTCGGCATCGAGAATCCGTGGAGCCTCGTGTTCGTCGTCGGGCTCATCGTCTCGGTGTTCCTGCACGAGGTCGGCCACTTCGTCACCGCGCGACGCACGGGGATGAAGGTCACGCAGTTCTTCATGGGGATGGGCCCGCGCATCTGGAGCACGCACCGCGACGGCGTCGAATACGGAATCCGCGCCCTGCCGATCGGTGCGTACGTGCGAATCATCGGAATGAACAACATGGACGAGACCGACCCGCAGGACGAGCCCGTCGCGTATCGCTCGAAGTCGTTCCCGCGCAAGCTGCTCGTCATTTCGGCAGGATCGCTGATGCACGTCGTGATCGCCACCATCGTGTTCTTCGGGGTGTTCGTCACCGCCGGTCGCTACGACGAGACCGGCCGCGTGCGGGTCGCCTACGACGCGGCGATCGACTCTCCTGCGCAACGAGCAGGAATCGAGGAGGGCGACGTCATCGTGTCGGTCGGTGGCACCCCGGTCTCTACACGTCGTGAATTCATCGACCAGATCGTCGGTCGATCGCCCGGCACCGTCGTCGACGTGGTCGTCGAACGCGACGGGGTCGAGCGAGTCGAATCGGTCGAACTGGCACCCAATCCCGGAGACGCGACCATCGGTTACATCGGGCTCGCCACCGACAGCACCGGATACGTCCGACAGTCGCCGCCGGTCGCCGTCGGCTATGCGCTGTACGACGTCGGTCGCACCGCGGTCGAATCCGTGAAGGGCGTGTTCGTCGTGTTGGACCCGCGCAACGTGATCGACGCGGTCACCTCCGAGGATCCGGATCCGACGACGCGACCGACGACGGTGATCGGCGCGACGCAGTTCGGTGGTGACGTGGGCGAGAGTGAGGGACTGAAGGGCATTCTCATGATGCTCGGGTTCGTCAACGTGTTCTTCGGCGTGTTCAACATGTTTCCGTTGCTGCCCTTCGACGGCGGACACGTGGCGATCGCGGTCTACGAGCGCATCCGATCGCGGCGCGGACGCGTGTACCACGCAGATGCGTCCAAGATGGTGCCCGTCGCCATTGCCGTCACGGTGCTCATGGCGATGCTGTTCCTCACCGGGTCGTATCTGGACATCGTGAAGCCCCTCTAGGGGTGGCACACTTGAAGGCGATGGCAACGTTCCCTCGCCGAACCACCCGACAGATCCACGTCGGCAAGGTCGCAGTCGGTGGCGACGCACCCGTGTCGGTGCAGTCGATGACGATCACCAAGACCGCAGACGTCGAGGGCACCCTCCAACAGATCTATGCGCTCGCTGCGGCCGGATGCGACATCGTGCGCTGCACGTGCAACGAGGCGGAGGCCGCAGAAGGTCTCGCCCAAATCGTGCCGCGTTCGCCGGTGCCGATCGTCGCCGACATCCATCACCAGTACAAGATGGCACTCGCCGCCCTCGAGGCCGGCGTGCATGGACTGCGCCTCAACCCCGGCAACATTCGTCGCCCCGAGCACATCAAGGCGGTCGCGAGCGAGGCACGTGACCGCAAGGTGCCGATCCGCATCGGCGTGAACGGCGGTTCGCTCGATCCTTCGCTGTACGAAAAGCACGGCGGACTCACCGCCGAGGCGATGGTGGAATCCGCGCTGCAGGAGATCGCATACTTCCGCGAGGTCGACTTCGACTTGATCAAGATCTCGGTGAAGGCCTCCAACGTGCCCCTCATGGTCGAGGCCTATCGACAGTTGAGCGAGGTCACCGACTACCCGCTGCACCTCGGAGTCACGGAGGCGGGACCACTTCCTGGTGGGTTGATCAAGGCGACCGCGGGGATCGCGACGCTCCTCATGGAGGGAATCGGCGACACCATTCGCTACAGCCTGACCGCCGATCCGGTGGAGGAGGCGCGTGCCGGACGTCAGTTGCTCGAGTCGCTCGGATTGCGCGAGCGCAAGAACGTGGACCTCATCGCCTGCCCGAGTTGTGGGCGCGCAGAGATCGACGTGATCGAGGTCGCCAATCGCGCGCAGCAGGCGTTCGCCGACAAGAAGATCCCGTTGCAGATCGCGGTCATGGGATGCGTCGTGAACGGACCTGGTGAGGCGCGCGAGGCAGACCTCGGCATCGCGGCCGGCAACAAGCGTGGTCACCTCTTCGTCAAGGGTCGTAACGTCGCGGTCGTGCCGGAGTCCGAGATGGTCGAGGCGCTCGTCGACTGGGCGACGTTCATCAACGAACACGGTGTAGAGGCGGCGATCGCACGTGTCGACACCGCGCTCGCCGAACGCGAGGCCGCCAAGGACCGCAACGCGTTGCTGCAAGAAAAGGGCGACGATGCCAACCAGTCGGGTGATCGCATCGTCGAGATTCGCAAGAAGGTCGCGGGCAACTAGCCCGCGACGGTCGTTGTCGACGCGGGAACGGTCGTCTCCGGCACCGTCGTTGCGGGAACGGTGGTCGTCGGCGGTGGGGAGAGCGTGTCGATCAGCATCTGTGCCGCTTCGACATACATCTGTGCGCGCAGGCGATAACCGACGGGTTGCAGGTGCAGTCCGTCGAAGGCCATGAGCTTCGGGTTCGCCAGGACGACGGACGCCCAGTCCGCGACGACGACGTTCGACCGTTCGCTCGCCACTTCGACGAGCGCGGCGTTGAAGGTCGCCGAGCGCTTCGGGTAGTACTGGGCGTCCGTGCGCCACACGTTGAACCACACGATCGGGATGTCGCCGACGAGTGCGAGCATCTCGCGGATGCGCGCGACGTAGAACGCCTTGTCGCCCGAGTGCTGCAGGTCGTTGCTGCCGAGGGCGATGATCGCCGCGTCCGGCCGAACCCCGGTGGCGGAGAGCTTCTTCAGCGTCTTCACTCCGTTGCGGGCGGTGCCGGCGGGCCCCGAGATGTTGCGTGCGAACACACCGTCGACGACGAGGGTGTTGAAATAGCCGACGGCCTTCAACTTCGGCGTCACGTTGCCGAACCCTCGGTAGTTCGTTCCCCACGTCAGGCTGTCGCCGAGGACGAGCAGCGTCGGCGGAGGCGGCGGCGGGGCGGTCTTGGCCTCGACCGTGGCGACGCCGACGAGACAGACCACCAACGATGCGGCGATCGCCGCGATCCGTCTCATCGTCAGCCCCAACAGCGGAACACGGTCGCGGGAGCCTCGATCGTGAGCGACTCGCCGTGGCGCAGCAGGCAGGCCTGTCCGCGCTTCAAGGTGTCGTCTCCGCCCGCCGTGCACAGGGCGATCTCGGTGGCGTGCGTGGAGCGCACGGTGACGCCCTTGTCGCCTTCGATCCGTTGGACGCCGAAGGCCGTGGTAGGGGCGAAATACTCGATGCGATCGGCATTGCGTGAACTCTCGACGAGTGGTGGCGGCATCGGCACGAACGAACTCGTGCGGATGAACTCGGCGACGTCCACGTGCTTGCGGGTGAATGCGGCACGCACGACGTTGTCGCTCGCCGACATCACCTCGACGCCCGTGCCGCGCAGGTAGGCGTGCACGTTGCCCGCATCGAGGAAGATCGCCTCACCGGGGGAGAGCACGACGTGGTGCATGAGGAGCGCGACCAGCACGCCACCCGAACCGGGATGGTGTGCTGCAAGGTGTGCCGCATACTCAGGCAGGTTGACGGGCAGTTCGTGACGCGGTGTGTCGAGTGCGAAGCGCACGAAGCCCTCGATGCCGTCACTTCGCAGACGAGCAGCGAGGTCGCGCAGCCTGAGTCGCGTGAAGAGCTCGAGGGTCTCCTCCACGGGGCGAAAGCCACTGATGGCCTCGAAGCGATTGAGGGCGACGAGGAGCTCGGGCTTGGCCGAGGTGTCGCGATAGATGCGCTGTGGTGAGTCGAGCGGGATGCCGCGCGCGTCCTCGCGCGCGAATCCGGCGCGCGCCTGCGTGGCGGTCGGATGCGTCTGCAACGACAACGGCTGGGCGGCGGCGATGACCTTCACGAGGAACGAGAGCTCACCGACGACGTCCGAGAGTGGTTGGGTCCCCGTCGTCGTCGTGACCTGCGACGGACCACCTGGATGCGTACCGAACCACAACTCGGCCCACGGCTTGCCGTTGGTCAGCGCGCCAAGGAAGTCGGGCAGCGCCTCGGTGTCACCCCAGTCGTAGTGAGCGACGGTGCCGTGGAGGAGGTGCAACGACTACCCCTGGGTGCTCAGCGCGTGCGCGTGTGTTGCAGCCTCGGCGATCGGCAACTCGCTCGTCGTGCCCGCCAGCCTGTCGCGCACCTCGACGGTGCCCTGGGCGACGCCTCGACCCGCGACGATGATCGTCGGGAAACCGAGCAATTCGGCGTCCTTGAACTTCACTCCCGGCGACACGCCGACCCGGTCGTCGATCACGACCTTGAGTCCGAGCGCTTCGGCGTCGGTGGCGATGCGCTCGGCCGCCGACGTGATCGCGCCGTCGTCCTTGCCGGCGATCACGATGTGCACGTCGAAGGGAGTGATGGCCCGCGGCCAGCGCAGACCGAGCTCGTCGTGGGTGGCCTCGGCGATGGCCGCGACCGCTCGCGACACGCCGATGCCGTAGCTGCCCATGGTGACGACTTGCTGCTTGCCGTTCTGGTCGAGCACCGACAGCCCGAGGGTCTCGGCGTACTTGCGGCCGAGTTGGAAGACGTGGCCGATCTCGATGCCGCGCTTCACGGTGAGTGCGCTCGCACACTTCGGGCACACGTCGTCGTCGCGCACCTCGGCGACGTCGATCACGCCGTCGCCGGAGAAGTCGCGTCCCGCCACGAGGTGCACGACGTGCTTGCCGTACTCGTTTGCACCGGTGATCCACGCGCTGCCGGTGGCGATGCGCGGATCGAGCAGGTACCGAATGCCCGACGGGTTGTTCGCGCCGAGGATTCCCGGTCCGATGTAGCCCTTCTTCAACGTCGGGTGCTTGGCGAAGTGCGTCTCGTCGAACGGCTCGACTTCGGCGGGGGACAGCTGCGCTTCGAGGCGCTTCATGTCGACCTCGCGGTCGCCAGGCACGCCGATGGCAAGTGGTTCGACGCGACCGTCGGGGTGGCGCACGTTGACGACGACGTTTTTCAGCGTGTCGCTCGCGGTCCACGCACGATCGGAGCGCGTGAGGTCGGCTCGATCGTTGAACAGGTCAACGAGGGTCTGGATGGTCGGAGTGTTCGGCGTGTCGACGACGCGTGCTGCCGGCGTCGACGAAAAGTCCACCGCGCTCGCCGCACCGACGCGCACGGCTTCGGTGTTGGCCGAGTAGGTGCACGACGTGCACGTGACGAAGGTGTCCTCGCCGATGTCGCAGGGAAAGAGGAACTCCTCCGAGGCGGATCCGCCCATCGCCCCCGACATCGCCGACACGATCGCGAAGGGAAGACCGAGTCGGTCGAAGATGCGCACGTAGGCGGCGCGATGGGCATCATAGGAGCGCTGCAGTCCTTCGTCGTCGACGTCGAAGCTGTAGGAGTCCTTCATCGAGAACTCACGACCGCGCAGGAGACCGCCTCGGGGACGCGCCTCGTCGCGGAACTTGTTCTGGATCTGATACAGCCACACGGGCAGGTCCTTGTAGCTCGAATACAGGTCCTTCACGAGGAGCGTGAACATCTCCTCGTGCGTCGGGCCGAGGAGGTAGTCGACCTTGCGGCGGTCCTGGAGGCGAAACAGCGTGTCGCCGTAGTCGGTCCAGCGGTTCGTCGCCTCGTACGGCTCGCGGGGGAGCAGCGCCGGAAAGTTCACTTCCTGGGCGCCGATGGCATCCATTTCCTCGCGGATCACCCGCGCGACGTTCTGATAGATGCTCCATCCGAGGGGCAACCAGGTGTAACCACCGGGGGCCGCGCGGCGGATGTAGCCGGCGCGCACCAAGAGGCGGTGGCTGGGGACCTCGGCATCCACGGGGTTGTCCCGCAGGGTGCGCACGAACAGGCTGGAGAGGCGCTTGACCACGTGCCAACGGTAGTTCGCGGGGGTATGATTTATGCGTCCTTTGAAGTTCGGTGAACGAAAAGGCGTGGGTCTTCCAACCCACGCCTTTTGTTGTCTTATCGGGTGGTGTGGGCCTCGGCGCGAGCCGGTGCCTGTGGCATCCGGGAGGGGAGGTTGAACATGGCGAGTACGAGTGGCACCACGCAGTCTGGCCCCGTCGTCGACCGAGTCTCCCAGATCATCTCCCCGATCGTCGCCGACCTCGGTCTCGACCTGTACGACCTCGAGTTCGCCGGCGGCATCCTGCGCGTCACCGTCGACACCCAGCCCGGCCAGCCCTCGGGCGTGAGCCTCGACACCATCGCGCTCATCACCCGACTGATCTCGCGCGAGTTCGACCACAACGACCCGATGCCCGGCCGCTACACCCTCGAGGTGACGAGCCCGGGTCTCGAGCGCACGCTGCGCCTGCCAAAGCACTTCATGCGCGAGGTCGGCAAGACGGTGAACATTCGTCTCACCGCACCGGTCGACGGCACGCGTCGCGTGCAGGGCGTGATCGTGTCGGCCACCGACACCAACGTGACCGTGCGGAGCGAAGACGCCGCACTCACCGAGGTCGTCGTCGACTATTCATCGATCGAAAAGGCAAAGACGGTTTTCCAGTGGGGTCCGGCACCGAAGCCGGGCTCGAAGAAGTCGTAGAGATACGGAGGTCAACGCATCATGAGCAACCTTGATATGACAGAAGCAATCCGCATGTTGGCGGGCGACCGCGGCATTTCCGTGGACTCGCTGTTGCAAGTCCTCGTCGAGGCCCTGGCGACCGCCTACAAGAAGCGTCCCGGTGCGGCCGAGGAAGTGATCGTCGGCATCAACCCGGAGAACATGGACATCACGTTCACCGCCTATGACGTCGACGACGACGGCAACTGGATCAACGAGCGCGACGACACGCCGAAGAAGGACGAACTCGGCCGCATCGCCGCCCAGACGTTCCGTCAGGTGATGAGCCAGCGCATCCGCGAGGTCGAGCGCGACCGCAAGTTCGAGGAGTATGCGAACCGCGAGGGCGACATCGTCTCGGGTCTCGTGCAAAAGACCGACACCAAGTACACCCTCCTCGACCTCGGTCGAGTCGAGGCGCTCCTGCCGCAGGCGGAGCAGGTGCAGGGCGAGGTGCGCGAGCCGAACGCGCGTCTCAAGGCCTACATCGTGGAGGTCCGCAAGACCCCCAAGGGCCCGCAGATCGTCGTCAGCCGCACGCACCCGGGTCTCATCAAGCGCCTCTTCGAACTCGAAGTTCCCGAGATCGCCGACGGCGTCGTCGAGATCAAGGCGTGCTCGCGTGAACCAGGCCAGCGCACCAAGATCGCCGTCTGGTCGAACGACCACAACGTCGATCCGGTCGGCGCATGCGTGGGTGCACGCGGCGGTCGCGTGCGCATGGTCGTCACCGAGCTGCGTGGCGAGAAGGTCGACATCATCCCGTTCTCCGACGACGTGCGCGACTTCATCGCCAAGGCGATGTCGCCGGCGAAGGTCACCGACGTGCGCCTGAGCGCGGACGGAACGCAGGCCGACGTGATCGTCCCCGACTTCCAGCTCTCGCTCGCCATCGGCAAGATGGGCGTGAACGCGAACCTCGCCGCACGCCTCACCGGCGTTCGACTCGACGTGAAGAGCGAGACGCAGGCAGCAGAGGAAGCCTCCGGTGTCGCACCGGCAGCAGCACCTGCCGCCGAGTCGGCCAACTACGCCGAAGGCGAATGGGTCACGAACCCCGAGACCGGCGCGATGGAGTGGCACGCGGCGGACGGTTCTGTCGTGAGCCAAGAGCAGTGGGCCGCCGGCACGAGTGAGTCGGGAGAGTAACTACTTGGCCAAGAAACTGCTGCGCATCCACGAGCTCGCCAAAGAGCTCGGCATGACGAATCAAGAGACCCTTGATTTGTGTGCGAAGTTGTCGATCGGCGTCAAGGGACTGTCCTCGACGATCATCGAACAACAGGCCGACCGCGTGCGCGCCCGCGCAGAGCGTGACGGTCTGATTCGCGAGCAGCAACCGGAAGAAGCCAAGCCGGTGAAGAAGGCCGCAAAGAAGGCGGCGAAGAAGGCCGATGAGACCGGCGACGACGCCGCTCCGGCGAAGAAGGCCGCGGCCAAGCGTGCCCCGGCGAAGAAGGCTGCGGCCAAGAAGAAGTCCGAGGCGACCGAGGAGGTCGCGTCCGAACCGACGCCAGAACCGACACCCGTCGTCGAGTCGACACCGGTCGTCGAGACACCTGCGCCGACGCCGACGGTCGTCACCTCGGCCAAGCCCGCGGCGAAGTCGCCGAACATCATCACCGGTGGCTCCGTGCGCATCGCGCCGTCGACACCGAGTGCTCCCGTTGCGCCACGACCGACTCCGCCGGCACAGGCACCGCAGGCTCCGCGTCCGCCGCAGGGCGGTCCGCCGCCGCGCCTTGCGCCGAGTGGCCGTCCGATTCCGCCGCCGCCTGGCAGCGGTCGTCCGATCCCACCACCTCCGGGTGGATTCCGTCGACCCGGGGAAGGTCCGCGCCCACCGATGGGTCGCGGTCCTGGCGGCCCGCGTCCCGGCGGCACCGGCGCACGCACCGGTCGCATTCCCCAGAGCGCACTCGGTCGCGGTCCCGTCGGCACCGGCGGTCCGTCGCGTCCGACGAGCCCGGGTGCAGGTCGCCCCGGTGGTCCGGGTGCCGGTCGTCCCGGAATGGGGCAGCGCCCCGGTGGTCCGGGCAGGGGATTTGGTGCAGGCCCAGGCGGTCCTGGTCGCGGTGGTCCCGGTGGTCCGGGTCGCGGCGGCCCCGGCGGTCCTGGAGGTCGTGGCAACGGTCAGCGCCGCGCACCGAAGAAGAAGTCGCGCGCGCGTCGTCGCCAGGACTTCGACGAGATGTTGCCGCAGACGCCGACGAGTTACACCGCGAGCAATGCACCGGTTCCCGAAGGCATCGTCATCATCGAGCGTGGATCGTCCGCACAGGAATTCGCACCGAAGCTGAATCGCACGTCGGCCGACGTCGTTCGCTTCTTGCTCGAGCACGGCGAGATGGTCACTGCGACCATGACGCTTGCCGACGAGCAGATGGAATTGTTCGCCCTCGAGATTGGCGCGGAGATCCTCCTCGTCGATCCGGGCCAGCAGGAGGAGATGGAGCTCCAGGCCCTCTTCGACGACTCCGACGACGATGATCCGGCGCTGCAGCAGCCGCGTCCGCCAGTGATCACCGTGATGGGTCACGTCGACCACGGCAAGACGACGCTGCTCGACCGCA
>CAYSRZ010000021.1:0-11654 GCA_964433615.1 uncultured Acidimicrobium sp.
CCCGTCGCCCACACCGATCGCTGGGGTGGGTCGTGGATGCCGACGCGTTACGAAGACGTCGTCGCCATCGCCCAGGAATACGAGACGTTCACCTCGCGCGGCATCTTGGTCTTGCCACCGCCACCCGGTCAGAACGAGGGTGCCTACGGTGGCGTCGCGGCTCCGCCGATCACGTCCGACCCACCGGACCACCACTGGCATCGACGCCTCATCCTTCCCGTCTTCGCGCCGCAGGCCGTCGCCAAGTACGAGCAGGGGACGCGAGACCTGTGCAACTCGTTGATCGACGCCTTCATCGACAAGGGAACCGCAGATGCTGCCGGCGACTACGCCCAGCACATCCCCGTGCGCGTGATCGCCACGATGCTCGGCGTGCCACTCGAGATGGAAGAGGAGTTCACCGACTGGGTGCGCGGCGTGCTCGAGAACATGACCGACATGGAGCGTCGCAAGCGTGCGCGTCAGAACATCATCGAGTTCTTCCTCGCCCAGGTGAAGGACCGAGCCGAGCATCCGCGAGAGAACGACCTCATCACCGAGCTCATGAACACCGAAGTCGAGGGCAAGAAGGTGCCGATCGAGTACGTGCTCGGCGTGTGCAACCTGATGCTCGTCGCCGGAGTCGACACGACGTGGTCGGCGATCGGCTCCACCCTCTGGCACATGGCCCAGCACCCCGAGCATCGCAAGCAACTGCGCGACAACCCCGAGCTGTGGCCGACGGCCATCGAGGAACTCCTGCGCGTCTATGCACCGGTGACCATGGCGCGCATCGTCGACCACGACGTCGACTACAACGGCTGTCCGATGAAGGCGGGGGACAGAGTCCTCATGCCGTTCCCCGCGGCAAACCGTGACCCGCGCGTGTTCGAGAATCCCGACGAGGTGATCCTCGATCGCGAACACAACCGTCACGTGGCGTTCGGCTCTGGCATCCACCGCTGTGCGGGAAGCAACCTGGCTCGCCTCGAGGTGCGCGTCGCCCTACAGACGTGGCTCGAGAGGATCCCCGAGTTCGAGCTCGTCGATCCGAGCAGCGTGACGTGGGCGGGCGGTCAGGTCCACGGACCTCGCCGCTGCATGGTCAAGTTCTAGTCAGGCGAGGTCGCTGACCGGGTCGAGGTTGTGGCCCTCGACGTCGATCTTCGGCAACATCCTGTCGATCCACTTCGGGATCCACCAGTTGCGGTCACCGAGCAACTCCATCGTCGCAGGCACGAGCACCATGCGCACGATGGTCGCATCGATGAACACCGCGAGCGCGAGCCCGAGACCGAACAGCTTGAGCTGACGGTCGTAGCCGAGGACGAAGGCCGCGAACACGCACACCATGATGAGGGCTGCCGCCGTGATGACGCGCGCGGTCGCGGTGAGTCCGTCGGCGACCGCCTCGGCGTTGTTGCCGGTGCGCAGGTATTCCTCACGCACGCGCGACAGGAGGAACACTTCGTAGTCCATGGACAATCCGAACACGATCGCAAACAGCATCATCGGGGCCCAACTTTCGATCGGACCGGCCTTGCCGACACCGATCAGGTTCATGCCCCATCCCCACTGGAAGATGGCGACGATGACGCCGTAGGCGGCACCGATGGACAACAGGTTCATGATCACAGCCTTCAACGGCACGAGGAGGCTGCGGAACACGGCCATGAGGAGGAGGAACGACAAAGACAACACGCCGATGAACAGAAGCGGCATGCGCCCACCGATCACGTCGGCGAAGTCGACACCGGCTGCGGTGAAGCCACCGACCTTGGCCTCGACTCCCGTTTGCGGGATGACGTCGTTGCGCAGCGTCTTGATGAGGCTCGTCGTCGCCTCGTCCTGCGGAGCCGTCGTCGGATAGGCGATCACGAGCGAGAGCGAACCGTCGGCCGACGCCGGGGCCGACTGGGCGAAGGCGATGCCTTCGACGCCCTTGATCGTGTCGACGAACGAACCCAACGCGTCGGGATCGGACGCGGTGTCGCCCTGGACGGTGATGAAGAGAGGTCCGTTGAATCCCGGACCGAAGCCCTCGGCGAGCATGTCGTAGGCGCGACGGACGGTGGTCGACTCGGGAGCGTTGCCGTTGTCGCCAAAACCGAGGCGGATGGACGCCAATGGCGCGCTGAGCACGAGCAGGACCGCCGTCGCAGCAATCGCCGACGTCCACGGTCGACGCTGCACGAGTCGGCTCCAGCGATACCAGAAGGTCTGGTTCTTTGGCTTTCGTGTGCGTTGGGGGATGGGCGTGCGCAGCGGCTTGATGAGGAAGCTCGCCAGCGTGACGACGACGGCCGCGACGATTGCACCCAAGAACAACGGAATCGAGTGCGACACGACCGCAAAGAAGGTGACGACGACGAAGATCGACAAGGCGATGAGTGCGGCCCGCGTGGTCACGTCGATGCGGTGCTTGACCATCGCCAGAAGTGACGGCAGGAGGGTGATCGAGGCGATCATCATCACGAGCACGCCGATCACGGCTCCGATGGCGAGTCCACGGGCGAAGGCAAGACCCATCACGAACAGTCCGAGGAGCGAAATGATGACGGTGATCCCGGCAAAGATCACGGCCCTTCCCGAGGTGTCGACCGCGTTGACGACCGAGTCCTCGACGCTCATGCCGTGGTGGATGCCTTCTCGGTACCGGGTGACGATGAACAGTGCGTAGTCGATGCCGACTCCGAGACCGATCATCGCGACGAGGGAGGTGGTGAAGTCGGGCATCGGGAGCACGTGGCTCAACACGGTGACGAGTGATGCGCCGACGCCGAGGCCGACGAGTGCGGTTCCGATCGGCAGACCCATTGCGAGCACGGACCCGAACGCGAGCACGAGGATGATGATCGCTGCGAGGAGACCGTATGCCTCGCTTGCAGGAAGTTCGAATCCGGCAAAGATGTTGCCGCCGTATTCAATGCGCAGGTCGCCGACCGCATACGGTTCGCCGATCTCACGGATCTCCTCGCCGAGTGCGATGAGTTCGGTCTGTGAGCGGATCGTGGCGTCGATCGAGGCGAAGGCGGTCGTTTCTGACTGGTTGATTTGTCCCGGTGCATCGAATGGGCTCGTCACCGTCACTCCCTCGAGCGCCTCGACCTTGGCGAACAACTCGCTCATCGAAGCGCGGACCTCGTCAGACGTCACCCCATTGAGCGTGGCGAACACGATCTCGCCGCTGAAGCCCGCGCGTGCAGGACTGTTGGCCTCGAGCAGCGTCTGGACGTCGTTCGACTCGCTCGCAGGGATCTCGAACTCGGTGGCGAAGTCCGAACCGGTGAGCGACGAGGCGAAGCCGATCACGACGAGGAGTGGAATCCAGATCCCGAAGACCATGATTCGGCGATGGCGGACGCTGAAACGTGCAAGTGCGGCGAGCATGAGGGGGCTTTCTCGTTGGGGGTGGTGAACGAGACGTGGTGCTCGCTCGAAGTACGCCCCAATGTTAGGCGAGGACGCCGAGCAAGGAGTTGAAGGTGCGCCTAACTTCCCGTGGTTAACTTCGCCACGGCACGCCGACCGGCCATTCGCCGATGCCGCCCTTTTCGTTGAGCATGCCCGTGAGTTCGCGGTTCAGATGGCGTGACCGCCAGGTCAGCATGTCTTGGGCGAGCGGCAGGACGACCGTCGGGTCGTCGAGCGTCGTGCGCCACGACGGGTCAGCCTTCGTGTCGAAACACAGCCACGTGCCGTCACCGAATTGGACGTAGGCGAGATCGTCGTACCGACGAACCGCGAGGTTCTGCATCTCTGGTCGGCGGTCCCACGGCCAGTCGCGCTCCTGCATGCGAATGAAGAAGTGTCGCCAGTCATATTCATATGACGCAGCCGTGCGCCAGTGCTCGACGTCGTCACCCGCGAGGAGCGGAGTGAGCGGCAGCCCATCGCACTGCTTTGGTACGGGCTGGCCGAGAGCCTCGGCGATCGTCGGCATGATGTCGACGTTCTCGGTGAAACGGTCGACGGTCGTCCCGTTGCGCTGGGGCAGACGCGGATCACGAACGAGTCCGAGGATGTGGTAGCTCTGCTCGAAGAACCCGAGTTTTTCCTTGAGCCCGTGGTCGCCGAGCTGCTCGCCGTGATCGGCCGTCACGATGATCAACGTGTTGTCCCACATTCCGCGCTCGACGAGTGCATCCCAGATTCGTCCGAGTTGCTCGTCGACGTCCCCGATCATGCCGTAGTACTGGGCACGCATGTGCCGAATGCCCCACTCGTCCTGTGGTGGGATCGCGCTCGGAATTTGCAGCGCGAAGTCGTGGAAGGGGTGGCGATCGTTCGTCGGTGCGATCGGCATCTCGACGTCGTCCGGGTCGTACGCGGTGCTCCACTTGCCCGGGGCCGAATACGGCGGATGCGGGCGGAGGTAGCTCGCATGTGCGAACCACGGAGCATCTTGCTTGTCGAGCCACGCGAGAAAGTGGTCGGTGAGGAACGCGGAGATACCAAACTCGGCGGGCCTCGTCGGCTCCGACAACAGCGTCTGCTGGGCGTTCATCGGCACGTCGAATCCATTGGCACGCAGGTGGTTGATCCACAACTCGTGCGGCTCCGGGATGAACAACTCGCAGTCGAATCCCGGGAGGATCCCTTCGAACGATGTCAACCTCCAGTCGTCCGGGCCCGTGGTGTCTCGTGGGTCGGCCGACTGGTCCGTGTAGCCGAAGAGCGTCGGCGTGTAGCCGGCACGTCGTGCGAGCCATGCGACGTTGTCGAAGCGACGATCGAGCGGAGTGCCGTTGGCCACCACACGATGGTTCATCTGGTACATCCCGGTGTACAAGCTCGCTCGACCGGGAGAACACGGCGCGCACTGGCTGTAGTGGCGCGTGAGCCGCACACCTTCGCGCGCAAGTCGATCGAGGTTCGGGGTCTTGACGAGCGGATGTCCCGCTACCGAGAGACAGTCTGCGCGGAACTGATCCAAGGTGATGAGCAGGACATTGGGAGTCATCATGAACGAGCGTAGTGTGAACGTCACGATGCTCGACCAGCCGACAAGTGCTCTCGTCGAACTGCGGGACGTGTCTCTCCGCGTCCTCGAGTGGGGCCCCATCGGCGCCGATGCACCTCCGATCGTGCTCGTCCACGGACTCGCGTCGAATGCACTGCTCTGGCAAGGCGCTGCGCAGGAATTTGCCGCGCGTGGCCATCGCGTCGTCGCGGTCGACCAGCGCGGTCACGGTAGGTCGTCCAAGCCAGATGACGGCTACGACATGGCGACCGTCACCGACGACCTCGCCCAGTTGCTCGATCACCTGGTGACACGAGGAATCGAGCGACCCGTCGTCGCCGGTCAGTCATGGGGTGGAAACGTCGTCGTCGAACTCGCACACCGCCACCCGCACCTGGTGCGCGGCATCGTCGCGGTCGACGGGGGGTTTCTCGAGCTGCAGACGCATTTCCCCGAGTGGGACGACTGCGCATCGACGCTTGCTCCGCCAAATTTGCTCGGAACCCCGGCGGATCGCATGCGCGCATACATGCGCGGTGCGCACCGCGACTGGCCCGAGTCCGGCATCGACGGACAGATGGGCAACTTCGAGGTGCTCGAGGACGGAACGATCCGGCCGTGGTTGTCCTTCGAGCGGCACCTGCGCGTTCTGCGCGGCCTGTGGGAACATCGTCCGAGTGAACTCTTCCCGCAGATCTCGACGCCCGTGATGTTCGTGCCCGCAGACCACGACCACGGCGTGTTCGCCGCCACCAAGCGGCACTCCGTCGAGCGAGCACTCCAGATGCTGACGCGGGGACGCGTCGAGTGGTTCCACGGAGCCGACCATGATCTTCACGCGCAACATCCAGAGCGATTCGCAGAGGTCGTCTCGAAGGCGACCAAGGACGGATTCTTTTCGTGAGTCGGCCGCGGATCCTCACGATCATGGGTTCGGGCGAGACCGCACCGACGATGGTCCCGACGCACCGCATGCTCGTCGGGAGACTCGGCGCGAAGGTCTCCGCGACGCTCCTCGACACTCCGTACGGATTCCAGGAGAACGCACCTGAGCTTGCGGCCAAGGCCGTCGAGTACTTCAAGACCAGCATCAACGTCGATCTGGTCGTCGCTGGGCTCACCGAGATCGCCGACGGTGACGCGCTCGCCGTCGAGCGCGGGCTGAATGCGGTCAAGGACGCCGACTACGTCTTTGCCGGTCCAGGATCCCCGACGTATGCACTGCGCCAGTGGGCGGGAACTGCGTTGCCAGAGTTGCTCGCGGCCAAGCTTCGCAGCGGCGGCGCGGTCACCTTCGCATCCGCTGCCGCGCTCACGCTCGGCAAGCGCACGCTGCCGATCTATGAGATCTACAAGGCGGGGGAGCAGCCACGTTGGCTGGACGGGCTCGACGTGTTGAGCGTCGTCGGGATCGACGCCGCAGTCATCCCGCACTACAACAATGCCGAGGGTGGGCACCACGACACGCGTTTTTGCTACATGGGTGAGCGCCGGCTGTCGCGTCTCGAGCTCGAGTTGCCCGAGTCGACCTACGTGCTCGGCATCGACGAGCACACCGGCGTCGTGATGGACCTCGATGCCGACACCGCCACGGTCGTCGGCAAGGGCGTGCTCACCATCCGCGTCCGCGGGAATTCGACCGAGATTGCCTCGGGCGAGACGATCCCCCTCGATCGTTTGCGCGACCCCTCGTCGACGACTGCAACCAGCCGTCCATCGACGCCCCTCGCGTCAACGCCGGTCGAGGAGGTCGTCGATTCCAACCTGCGACAGGCGACCGAGCGGCTCGCGCGAGAATTCGACTCTGCGCTCGAATCAGGGAACGCCGATGCGGCCGCTCGCGCGGTCCTTGAGCTCGAGGATGCGATTACGAGTTGGTCTGCCGACACGCTCCAAGGAACCGACGGCGAGTTTGCTCGTGCGACGCTGCGCTCCATGATCACGCGACTTGCGGGTGCTGCGTCCAGCGGTCTCGCCGATCCACGCGACGTCGTCGGCCCATACATGGAAGTGTTGCTGACACTTCGCGCCCAGGTGCGCAGTGACAAGCGATTTGACCTGTCCGACATGATTCGTGACCGACTGACCGAGATCGGGGTCGAGGTGCGGGACACGCCAAACGGCGTCGAGTGGGTGCTTCGCGACTAGAGGTGCCCGAGCGAGGCCATCTTCGCTCGATTCTTGAAGCCTGCGACTGCATAGACGACGACGAACACCAGGGCGTCGATCAGGATGATCGTCGCGCTCGCCGAGGTGTCAAGGTGATAACTCGCGTTCATGCCGACGAAGCAGGTGACCGCACCGATGAGTGGCGACAACCACAACAGTCGCGTGAAGCTGTTCGTCGTCATTCGCGCGGCCGCCGCGGGAATGACGAGGAGGGCAGAAATAAGCAGGGTTCCGATCACGCGCATGGTGACGAGGATGGTGAGTGACAACAGAGCGAGGAGCACCGCTTCGACGAGCCCGACGTTCACTCCCGAGACCTGGGCGACGTCGCGATCGAAGGTCGAAAACAGCAGTCGTCGATACCAGACGACGATGATGGCGAGTGACAGAAGCGCGACGAGGGTGACGGCGACGATGTCGTACGCCCGGACTCCGAGCACGCTGCCGAAGAGCACGGCCTCGATGCTCTTGGATGCCTGGCCGTAACGGTTCATGAGAGCGAGTCCGAGGGCGAACGACGCCGTCGTGACGACTCCGATTGCGGCGTCTGCTCCCAACACGCGGCGCCGCGCGACTCGCGCAATGAGCACTCCGGAGACGACGCCCCAGATGCCGGCCCCGATGAAGAAGTTCACGCCGATGACGGCGCTCGCGGCCGCACCGCCGAAGACCGCATGGGAAAGGCCGTGGCCGATGTAACTCATGCCGCGCAACACGACGAACACGCCAAGCAGTCCGCACAGCGCACCGGCGATCGTGGCGACGACGATGCCGTGGCGGAAGAATTCGAAGCCGTACGGCTCGAGGAGGTCGAGGGCGATCATGACGTCCCCTCCGGTCTCACATGAGTGCGACCGTGATCGATGACGAGTGGCATGCCACCATGCTCGAGCACCTCCATCGGTGCGCCGTAGGTTGCCTCGAGGACGTCGCTCGTGAGGACGTCCTTCGGGTTGCCGTCGGCGATGACGCGACGGTTGAGACACACGAGTCGTGGCAAGTGTGCGGCAAGGCCGTTCAAGTCGTGGGTGGTGAGCAGGATCGTGAGCCCAGCGGCATGCAGGTCGGCGAGAAGATGGAGCACCTCGTGTCGCGTCCGGACGTCGACTCCCGACGTCGGCTCGTCCATGATCAAGATGTCTGGCTTGCGGAACATTGCCCGTGCGATGAACACGCGCTGCTGCTGACCGCCGGAGAGCTCACGGATGTGACGGTGGGCGACGTCGCCGATGCCGAGCTGTTCGAGTACGGAACGAACGGCTTGTCGCTCGGTGCGGGTGATTCGCGGCCACCACGACGCGTTCGTCTCGGTCATCACGATCACTTCCTCGACGGTGACGGGGAAGAACCAGTCCACGGTCTCGACCTGCGGGACGTATCCGATGCGCAAGTGGGGAGTGCGCGTAATCGAGCCGTGGGCCACGGGATGTGAGCCGAGGATGGCCCGCAGCAACGTGGTCTTGCCCGATCCAGACGGCCCGACGACCCCGACGAACTCGCCACGGTGGACCGTCATGTACACGTCGTCGACGACGGCATGCTGACCGTAGGTGCACGACAGGTGGTCGCAGACGATGAGCGGTTCGTGATGCGACATCTCGTCTATTGAGGGTAGACCGCCTCGTCCGCAACGACATCACTCACGTCGACGGTTTTGAGTACCGATGAGTCGCCACCGAGTGCGTCCACCATGGTCGCGAAGTTGAATCGCATGAGCCCGAGCCACGAGTGCTCTGGATCCCCCGGGGCGCCGATCAGGTCGTCGTCTCGCAGCACGTCCACGTAGCGCACACCCGTCTCGGCCCCGATCTGTTCGAGAACGGGGGACGGAAATACTTCGCTGCCGAAGATCGCGGTCACCCCCTCGGCGGTGATTTGGTCGATCAAACCGGCGATCTCTTTGGGGGTCGGCTCGTCGAAGGACGACGGTTGGAGGGCACCGATCACCGTAAAGCCGTAGTGCTTGGCGAAATAGGCATAAGCGTCGTGGTAGGTGACGAGCTTTTGCTGTCCCACAGGAATCGTCTCGACAGCTGACCTCATCGCCGCATCGAGCGCATCGACCTTTGCGGCGAATGCGTCGAAGTTCAACGCGTAGGTGACGGCGTTGTCAGGATCCCGACGGGACAACACATCACGCACGACCTGGGCGTAGGCCTTTGCCATCGGCGGGTTGGTCCACAGGTGCGGGTTCGGCTTGCCGCCCTCGAGCGGGAACGAGAAGTCGTAGATGTAGTCGGACTCGGGGAGGATCGCGGTCCCGAGTTCGCAGATCATGGCACCGTCTTTGAGGTTGGCCAGGGCGAGATCCTTCGTCGGTTCCTCGAGGACGAGACCGTTGATGAAGATGACGTCGGCTTGCTCAAGTACGACAGCGTCGCTCGGCTTCGGCTCGAAAGTGTGGGAGTTCGTTCCCTCGGGGACGATGCCGACGATCGTGGAGTCCGTGTTGCCTGCGATGTTGGCGACGATGCTCGTAATCGGGGCAACTGTCGTGGCGATCGACAGGGGACCGTCGACGACCCCGCCAAGATCGCAGCCGATCGACTCGGACGAATCCGAGGACGAGGAACAGCCTGCCAATGTGAGGGAGACGATGAGGGTGGCGCCGAGGGCTCGCAATTGCATGGCTGAATCGTAGGTGAGGTTTACGGCTGGCGGGTGGCGAGGCGCGCCACGTTCATCACGAATTCATCGACGTCGGTGACCGGACCGATCTTCTTTTCGAGCGGCCCGTCGAGCAGCAACATTGCAAGACCATGTGCAATCGACCACATATACGTCGCGTTCAGTCTGACTTCTTCGACCGACGCGCGCGGTCCAAGTTCTTCGACGACGTAGTCGGCGAGTGCACCGAATGCTCGGTCGGCCTCGACGAGTGCCTCCGGGTAGTGCTCGAGGTTGCAGATGTCGGAGCGGAACATCACGCGGAAGTGCCCCTTGTTGTCGAGTGCGAATCGAACGTAGGCAAGACACATTGCTTCCCGTGACGCGGCACCAGATTCCTTGATCGCATCGGTCAGGCGCGCAAAGCCTTCTTGGCAGATCGCGGCGAACAGACCTTCGCGGTCCTTGAAGTGGTGGTAGGGGGCCTGATGGCTCACTCCCGCCCGACGGGCGACTTCGCGCAACGAGACGTCGTCGGGTCCAGAGGTAGCGGCGATGGCTACGGCCGCGTCGATCACCGTGCGCTGGAGACCCTCGGCAGATGCAGAAACCATGACTTGACACTATCAAGTTCTGGTGCTAGACATTGTCAAGTGAACACCGAACGTGCGTACCAGCAGCGCTGGAAGATCCTCCTCATCCTCTGCATCAGTCTCTTCATGGTCGTGGTCGACAACCTGATCATCAACGTCGCCCTGCCGACGTTGTCGAGGGAGCTCGGTGCGTCCACGAGCGGTCTGCAGTGGATCGTCGACTCGTATGCCCTCGTGTTTGCCTGCCTCCTCCTCGCCTTCGGCGGTCTCGGAGATCGTTTCGGGCGAAAAGGCGCGATCCAGATCGGCCTCGTCGCTTTCGCCGCCTGCTCTGCGTGGGCGTCGTTCGCCGACACCACCGGTGAATTGATCATTGCCCGCGGAGCCATGGGCATCGGTGCGGCGGCGGTGTTTCCTGCGACGCTTGCCATCCTCATCGACGTGTTCCGCGATCCAGTCGAACGGGCGAAGGCGATCGGTGTGTGGTCGGCGATCTCGGGAATGGCCGTCGCATTCGGACCTGTCGCTGGTGGCTTTCTGCTCGAGCACTACTACTGGGGATCGGTGTTTCTCATCAACGTGCCGATCACGATCATCGCGCTCGTCCTCGGTGCGATCTACCTACCCACGTCGAAGGACCCGAATCCGCATGGTCTCGACTTTCCTGGTTTAGGGCTGTCGATTGCAGCCGTCGGCCTTCTCGTCTACACCGTGATCGAAGGACCTCATCGCGGATGGACGAGCATCGAAACACTCATCTCCTTTGCGGTCACGATCGTGTTGTTCGCTCTCTTCGTCGCACGTGAGCGTTCGACCGACGAACCCCTCCTCGACGTGCGCGTGTTTCGAAACGCTCGACTCTCCGCTGCAACGTCGTCGATCGGTATCGCATTCTTCGTACTCTTCGGGTTCACTTTTCTCGTCACGCAGTACTTCCAGTTCGTGCGTGGATATGACACGCTCGAATCCGGACTTCGCACGTTGCCTTTCGCACTTGGTGCCGGTGTCACCGCGCCGCTTGCCGCACGAGCTGCACTCAAGTTCGGAACCAAGCGCGTCGTCGCACTGGGATTGCTCAACATGTCGATTGGTCTCACGATCATCGGTTTCCAGGGTGCAGACGCCGCATACTTCGGGCCGATCATCATCAGCATGTTGTTCCTCGCCAACGGACTGGCGCTCGTCACGTCACCAGCGACCGATGCAGTGATGGGTGAGTTGCCGCGCGAAAAAGCTGGCATCGGTTCTGCGGTCAACGACGTGAGTCGAGAGGTCGGCGGAACGCTCGGTGTTGCCATCGTTGGAAGCGTGTTCGCAAGTCTCTACGGACCGCGCCTCGGTGA
>CAYSRZ010000022.1:0-11296 GCA_964433615.1 uncultured Acidimicrobium sp.
GTGATCCGCCGCTGCAGTGGATGGTCGACGTGGAGATATGAAGAATCGTGGGCCCAGCCGTTGTGCACGCAAGTCGCGAGCATCCCGGAGTGCTTCCCGGAACAGTTCATCTGCAGCGACGACTTGGAAAGCCCGGCGGCGATCGCCGCGTGCGCCGCGTCGTCGTCGAGCGGATAGTCGGTGGTGTTCGCGAGCGCAGTCTCGTCCAAGTTCGCCGAGGCGAGGATGTCACGGGCACCCTGCAGATGCTCGGGTCGACCGTCGTGGCTCGCACACACGAGGGCGAGTAGTCGCGGCGGCAGCGACAAACCGCTCGCCACCATCGCCGTCGCCTGGATCGGCTTGGTCGAGGAACGTGGAAACACGACGACGTTCGGATCCCCCGCCGCGAAGGCAACCGAGCCGTCGCGCTCCAGTGCGACGACCGCGCCGTGGTGGACGGACTCGTCGCGCCCGCTACGCGTCGTGACGGCGAGCTCGACGAAGGAGCCCGAGAGGATCGACTCGCTCACGACACCGCTGCGGCGAGCATCGCCATGAAGCGTTCATGATCACCCTTGGTCACGACGAGCGCATTTGGCTCGCGATGGGTGACGCCGAGGGTGTCCATCACGACCATGCCGCGAGCGGGGCCGTCGCTCGTCACGGCCTCGAGATACATCTCACGCGTGGAGATCGCGATCGACGAGTCGATCGCGTACGCCATCGCGATCGGATCGGGAAGGTCGAACCCCGGCACTTTCGTCTCGGTCGCGCAGAACTCGGCGACCGCTCGTTGGATGTCGATTGCAAAGTGTGCAAGCGGAGTGCCGATGGCGCGGATGCGCGCCGACTCCTCTGGCCGAATGCAGGCGTCGAAGCGCGAAATGTCCCAGCCGACGAACTCGAGTTTCATTCCGCTGCGCAACACCACGTCGACGGCCTCGGGATCGACCCACATGTTGAACTCGGCGACCGGAGTCACGTTGCCGATGTGGTCTGCAACTGCACCCATCACCACACAGCGCTTGATGTGCTTCACGATCGTCGGGTCCTTGCGGATGGCGAGCGCGACGTTGGTGAGCGGTCCGAGCGTGACCAATTCGAGGGTCCCACTGTGACGGTGGGCCTCTTCGATCAGCTTGTCGACTGCATGTCCCGCGTCGGGGGTCCTGCCCTTCAGTTCCAAGCCGATGTCGCCCATGCCGTCGTCGCCGTGGACGTTTTGTGCCGTGCCGAGTGGTCGCGACAGGGGCGCCGCGGCACCCGAGTACACCGGTACTTTCGAGCCGCACATCTCACGCGTGTACAACGCGTTCTGGACGCCCATCTCGAGCGGAACGTTGCCCGCCACGACACCGATTCCAACCACATTCACATGGGGATGTCGAAGTGCAATGACGAGGGCGACCGCGTCGTCGCTTGCGGTATCGGTATCGATGTAGAAGGTTCGCATCCCGACCATTCACCGTAACACCCGTAGTATTGCCGCATGGCTCGGCGCACGGTTCGCGAGGAGATCGACGAACTCGAACGATCCGGCACGCTGACCCCGTCGCAGGCGTCGACGTTGCGCGACGCTCCGCAATGGTCGTTGGATGCGAACGAGCTGTTCGCCTATCTCGGTGGCCTCATTGCGTCGATCGGAGTGACTTGGCTGACGATCGCGTTGTTCCAGGACGCAAGCCCGATGAGCATTGCGATCGGAATGCTCATCGTAGGAGTCGCAATCGGGGTCGGCGCGCGGTTCCTTCACCGTCCGCAGTCATGGCGTGCACGACTCGCCGAGGCGCTCGGCGTCGTTGCCGTCGGACTCATCGCCGGCGGAATCGGGATCGTGCTCGCAGAGTCGGGCCTTCGTTCGGAACATGCGGCGAGCATCGTGACGGGAATCTGCATCCTGGTCGGCGCAAGTAGCGCGCGTCGGACCCAGTTCGCCGGCACCATCGTGTACGTCGTCGCGGCGCAGGTGTTCGTGGCTGCAATGATCGGCACGCTGAACGTCGAGGACGCCCTGGTCGCCCCGTCGCTCTTCGTCGCGAGCGGAGCGGCCCTCATCGCGGCCGGCACCCGCCGAATCGGTTTCGCGCTGGCCTCGCGCGTGGTGGGAACGGTGAGCTTCGTCCTCGGCTCGTTCACCCTCGCGGTGATGCAGGACCACGTGTCCACCGCCGTCGTCGCCCTCGTGCTCACGCTGGCGCTGTTCCTCGCCAGCTCGAAGATGCTCAAGCTCGAAACCATCGTCGGTGGAGCGATCGGCGTCACCCTGACGACCTCGATCCTCGTGTCGCGCGTCATCGACGACCAAGCGATCCAGGGCCTCGCCATCGTGTTGATCGGCATCGGCATGGTGCTCGCCGCCAGCGCGGTCAACAAGAAACGACGCAGCGCCTAAAGTTCGGCCATGGGTCTGCGCAGGCGAACCGCTGTCGTCGTTGCACTCTCGGTGCTGGCCCCTGGCGCAGTCGCACGCGCGGAAGGCGAACAACCGGTTCAGGAGTCTGCGAGTCCGCAGTACGTGTTTCCGTTCTCTCGGGTGCCCGTTCGTTACTCGCGAGACCACCTCGACTACCCCGCCACCGACGTCTACGGCTGTTACGCAAAGGTGCACGCGCCAACGGCGGGCAAGATCGGCCAGGTCAGACGCAAGGACAAGTGGATCGAGTCGGTGGATGCACCTGGCACTCGTGGAGGACTCACGATCACCCTCCTCGGAGACGACGGTGTGCGCTACTACTTCTCACACCTCGGCCGAGTGAAGGTGCGCATGGGGCAACGCGTCGAAGCCGGCCACTGGATCGGGGTGATGGGCTCGTCGGGTAACGCGCGTCGCACGCAGTGCCACACGCACATCGGCATGTCACGCATCTGTCCGAACGCAGAGTTCAGGTTGCTCCAGGGCGAGATCTGGCCATGGCGTTACCTCGATGCCTGGCGCAAGGGAGTGCAACTGTCGCCACGCAAGGAAAAGAATGCGGTCATCCGCGAGTCCCCGAACGCATGCTTCGAGGCGACCGCAGACGCACGAGCCGACGCCGCGAACGCGCGGCGCAACGGCGACTAGATCAGCCCGAGCTGCTTGACCGCGTCGCGCTCTTCCATCAGCTCTGCGACCGAGGCGTCGATCTTGCCGCGGCTGTAGGCGTCGATGTCGAGGCCCTGGACGATCGAGTAGTCACCGTTGGCGCACACGCACGGGAACGACGAAATGATTCCCTCGGGCACGCCGTAACTGCCGTCCGACGGCACCGCCATCGACACCCAGTCCCCTGCGGGAGTTCCCTTGACCCACGAGCGAACGTGGTCGATCGCTGCGTTGGCGGCCGATGCGGCCGACGACGATCCGCGCGCCTTGATCACCGCTGCACCGCGTTTCGCCACGGTCGGGATGTAGGTCTCGTCGATCCACTTCGCGTCGTTCACGAGCTCGGCCGCATTCTTCCCGTCGACTTCACAGTGGTAGAGATCGGGATACTGCGTCGTCGAGTGGTTGCCCCAGATCGTCATCTTCTTCACGGAGGTGACGGGGCGACCGAGGCGCTGGGCGACCTGCGAGATCGCACGGTTGTGGTCGAGACGGGTCATCGCCGTGAACTGGCGCGGCGAGATGTCCGGAGCATTGTTCATCGCGATGAGTGCGTTGGTGTTGGCCGGGTTGCCGACGACGAGCACTTTCACGTCCTTCTTTGCGTTCTTGCTGATCGCCTGACCCTGTGGCTTGAAGATGCCGCCGTTGGCACTCAGCAAATCACTTCGCTCCATGCCGTCCTTGCGCGGCATCGCACCGACGAGCAACGCCACGTCCGCGTCACCGAAGGCGACGTTCGCGTCATCCGTGGTGATCACGTCGACGAGCGGTCCGAAGGCGCAGTCGTCGAGCTCCATCTTCACGCCCGACAGCGCACCGAGGGCCGGAGTGATCTCGAGCAGTTGCAGAATGACGGGGGTCTCGGGCCCGAGCATGGCGCCGGAGGCGATCCGAAAGAGCAGGCTGTATCCGATTTGACCGGCTGCCCCGGTCACTGCAACACGTACTGGTGAGGTCATGGACCGAAACGCTACTTGCCGATGGCCTGCATGATGAGATCGGCGTAGACGGCCTGACCCTCCAGGTTCAGGTGAATTTTGTCGCTGTAGAGATATTCCGGGTGCTGTTGGGCGATCGTGTACCAGTCCAAGACGGTCACGTTGCCGTAACGATTCGGCATGGCCCGAATCAGCTCGTTGTTCGGATCCTGCCATGGTTTCTTCGGCACGTGCGTCGTGAGCATCACCACGCGGTCGACGTCGGCGAGTGGAACCATGATCTCATCGAGCGTCTTTTCGTCGACGTAGTTGTTGGTGCCGAGGTGGATGATGACGAAGTCGCCGAGTCGGTTCACGGATTTCACGTAGTTGGCGATCTCGAGCGCCTGACGAAACGGCCTGCTCTTCAACGCATCGACCGTGATCCCTCGCTGCGTGAGCACGTTGGCCGCACCCAACATCACCGAGTCGCCGATCGCCAGGATCGGAATGACTTGGCCGTCGAGCGTCGTGGTCTGCGTCGCCGACCCCTGATCGGCCGCCACGGTGGTCGAGGTGATCAGGTTCTGCACGAACTGTTCGTTGTCCTTCAGGCTCTCGGCAACCTCACCTTCGCCGGTGCCGATTGCGACGCTGACGAGACCAAAGACCGGCAACACCGACGCCACGACTGCGATCGCCACCACGTTCTGGCGTCGACGTCGATCTGCGTCGTTGCGCGGATAGCGCACCGTTCGCCACCACTCCGAGAACTGGCCGGTGCGAATCGGCATCTCGATGAAGCGATACGACGCCTCGGTGATCGCAAGGATGAGCAGGGAGTAGCCGACGAAGTGCACCACCGACATCGGCGTCGGATCCGCACCTCGTGCGAAGCGGAACACGGGCCAGTGGTAGAGGTACAACCCGTACGAACGTCGACCGAGGTAGGTGAAGACGGGATTGCCGAGTACCCGCTTGGCGATCGGCGTGTGCGGGTGCACCGCGGCGGTGATCACGGCCAGGCTGGCGAGACCGACGAGGAGGAATCCGCCCTGGAACAGCGGGTCGTAGCCGCGACGTACGACCTCGGTCGTGCCGTCCGACAACTCCACGGTCCGAACGGCGACGTCCTGGAAGTTCCACATCATGGCGCCGAGCGCCGCAAGTCCGACCACGCCGATTCCCGTCACGACATGGCGGTCGCTCGATGGGTAGTTCGCGTTGTACATCGACGGTCGGTACCAGAAGGCCAAGGCCGCGCCGAGGAACAGGCCACCCGAACGCCCGAGGGTGCCGAGGAAGAGGAAGTCGATCTTCAACGCCGCATGGCCGAAGATGGACACGAAGTGCTCCGGCGAGCCGAGCGGGGTCGGCTCGGGAAAGCCCGGCGCATACGTCGCCGCCACGTACCAAGCGATGCCCACCGAAGTCACGAAGAAGATTCCACCGAGCGTCGCAAGTCGCTTGCCGAAGATGCGCAGCACGACGGCGATCAACAGCGGCCACACCAGGTAGAACTGCTCCTCCACCGCGAGCGACCACAGGTGACGCAACGGATCGACTTGCGAGGAGTCGAAGTAACTCGACTTCGACCAGATCTTGAACCAGTTGAAGCCGTAGACGAAGGCTGCAATCACGTCCCCACGCAACTTGCCGAGTTCGTCGCGCATGAAGATCGACGCATAGACGCACACCCCGACGAGCAACGTCCACAGGGCCGGCAGGAGACGTCGCGCCCGACGCAGCCAGAACTGGCGGAACGAGATTCGGTCGTACTGCTCGGATTCGGTGATGAGGAGGAGGGTGATCAGGTACCCGCTGATCACGAAGAAGACCTCGACCCCGAGGAAGCCGCCGGTCAGCCAGGACTTGTTGGCGTGGTAGACGATGACCGCGACGACCGCCAGCGCACGTAGCCCGTCCAAACCGGGCATGTAGGACAACGAGTTCTCGCGATTCATGAGGGCACGTCAAGCGTACTGACGCACCGCTCGCCGGTCGTGGCGAGGGTTCCTAGCGAAGGTTCTTCACGATGTCGGCCATCAACGCGCCGGCCTCGGTCGGGTTCAGACCGATCTGCACGCCCGCCGCACGCAACGCATCCATCTTCCCCTGCGCCGTGCCCTTGCCGCCCGAGACGATCGCACCTGCGTGACCCATCTTCTTGCCGGCTGGCGCGGTCACACCTGCGATGTATGCGCTCATCGGCTTCGTCACATGGTTGGCGATGAATTCTGCCGCCTCTTCTTCCGCTGAGCCGCCGATCTCACCGATCATGATGATCGCGTGCGTCTCCGGGTCGGCCTGGAACTGGGCGAGGCAGTCGACGAACGAAGTGCCGGGCACCGGATCGCCACCGATGCCGACGCACGTGCTCACGCCGATCCCCTGCTGCTTGAGTTCGTACAGCGCCTGATAGGTGAGCGTGCCGGAGCGCGACACGATGCCGACGTTCGGACCCTTCGCACTCGGCAACTCGGCGATCTCGCCGGCGGTGATGCCGATGTTGCACTTCCCTGGAGAGATGATGCCCGGGCAATTCGGTCCGAGCAGTCGCGTCGCGGGATAGTCGCGCTGCAGCGTCGAATAGACGCGCGCCTCGTCCTGTGCCGGAATGCCCTCAGTTATACAGACGACGAAACCGATTCCCGCTCGCGCCGCCTCGAGGATCGCCGCGGGTGCGGCCTTCGGTGGCACGGCGATGAACGATGCAGTTGCGCCGGTCGCAGCGACGGCGTCCTCGACGGTGTCGAACACCGGGATGCCCTCGACGTCCTGGCCGGCCTTGCCAGGGGTCACGCCACCGACGACCTTGGTGCCGTAGGCGCGGTTGCGCAGGCCGTGGAACCGTCCCTGGCCGCCGGTGAGGCCTTGCACGATGACCGTGGTGTGTTCGTTGACGAAGATCGCCATGTCCCCTCCTACTTCGCCAACTCGACGGCGGTGCGGGCCGCGTCCAACATGGTCGGTCTGCTCGTCAACTGCGACTCCGGGATGCCCGCCTGGGCGAGGATCGCGCGGCCCTCCTCGGCGTTCGTGCCGTCCAGGCGGATGACGATCGGTGCGCGCAGCTGCACGCGCTTCACGGCTTCGACGATGCCCTTGGCCACTTCCTCGCCGCGGGTGATGCCGCCGAAGATGTTGATGAAGATGCTGCGGACCTTCTGGTCGGAGTTGATCACCTCGAGGGCCGCGGTCATCAGCTCGGCGTTCGCGCCACCGCCGATGTCGAGGAAGTTCGCCGCCTTGCCGCCGACCTGGTTCACGACGTCCAGCGTGCTCATCGCGAGTCCCGCGCCGTTGGCGATGATCCCGACGGTGCCGTCGAGGCCGATGTACTGCAGGTCCTTCTCGCGTGCGAGCTGTTCGCGCGCATCGAGCTCCTCGGTAGCGGCATACTCGGCCCACTCGGGGTGACGGAACGAGGCGTTGTTGTCGAGGCTGACCTTGGCGTCCAGTGCGTGCACCTCGCCCGTCGGCTTCAGGATCAACGGATTGATCTCGGCGAGGTCGCAGTCACCCTTCGTGAAGCACTCGTACAACTTGACGAGGATCGACGCCACGCCGTCGAGTGCGCGCTCGGGAATCCGCGCGTCGAGCGCCGCCTGTCGGGCCCGGTCAACCGACAGACCATCGATCGGGTTGATGTGCAACTTGACGATCGCGGTCGGGTCCTTGGCCGCCACCTCTTCGATGTCGACGCCACCTTGTGCCGACAACATGAGCAGGTGGGCCTTGGCAGCGCGGTCGAGGGTGAACGACGCGTAGTACTCCTCGGCGATGTCAGAGGCATGCTCGACCCACACGCGCTTGACGACGTGTCCCTTGATGTCCATGCCGAGGATGTTCCCCGCATGCAGACGAACCTCGTCGGCGTTCGTCGCGAGCTTGATGCCGCCCGCCTTGCCGCGACCACCCACCTGCACCTGAGCCTTCACCACCACCGGATACTTGGCCTTCTCCGCTTCGGCGACGGCCTCGTCGACGGTGTGTGCGACTCCGCCCGCCGACACCGGGATGCCGAACTTCGCGAAATATTGCTTGCCTTGATATTCGAACAGGTCCATCGTCGATGCTTCCTATTGCTCTCGTGCGTCCAGTGTCGACTCCAACCACGTCGCGATGTCCTTCAGCGACGATCCTGGACCGAAGATCTCTGCGACTCCCTGCTCGCGCAACGCGCGCGCATCCGCATCGGGAATGACTCCGCCACCGAAGATGAGCACGTCGCCCAGCTGGCGCGAGCGCAGTTCCTCCATCACCCGCGGAAAGAGCGTGAGGTGCGCGCCGGACAGAAGCGACAGCCCGACGGCGTCCACGTCCTCTTGCAGTGCGGTCTCGGCGATTTGCTCTGGAGTCTGGTGCAGGCCGGTGTAGATGACCTCGAAACCGTGGTCGCGAAGCGCGCGGGTGATGGTCTTGGCGCCACGATCGTGGCCATCCAGGCCCGGTTTGGCCACCACAACGCGATACGGACGCTTCACGAGAAACAAACCCTACGCCGTTCACCGTGACCGATACCAACCCGCCACGACCGCGCCGACGCGGAGCCCGTGCGCCACACTTGATCCATGGCTCGACCCACCCTGCGCTCTCCCGTGGCCCGAGCCGTCGCCCCCATCGTCGGTGGAATCCTGTTCTTTGCCGCGCTCTTCGGGGTCACGTGGCTGATGGCCGAGTTCGCCACCAATCGGGCCGAAGTCCAGGTGCAGACCGGCGATCGAACCTTCGTCGTCGGCAACGTCGAGGACATCGCCGAGGCGGTGGCCACGGACGGACCGATCCTCTATCCCGACTTGAGGGATTCGACCGGCAAGCGCTCGATCGTGATCGAACACAACGGAAGCGATCCGGCCAAGGGCTGGCAGGTCTACTACGCCTATCCCGCGGATCGCGACGAGTCGTGTCTCGTCACCCAGATCGCACAGACCCACACCTTCACCGACTGCGACGGTCGCACGTTGTCCGTCGAGCAGTTGATGCCGCCGATGGACGTGCGGCCGATCGTCGAGAACAAGACGACGCTGCTCATCGACCTGCGCGGCGACTGAACGCGGCGACTAGGCGAGCTTCAGCGGCGCCCAGGCGAGCGACAGGTGCTTTGTGCCGACGCTTGCGAACCTGATCGTCGCCTCCGCCTTCTCACCGTCGCCGCGGATGTCGATGATCACTCCCTCGCCGAAGGTCGGATGCATGACGTCGTTTCCGACGCGGAACCCGTGGTTGACCGGTTGCTGCACCGCGTTCGTCGTCACGCGACGATCGAGGCGCGGCAGGTTCGTGCGTGACGGGGTCGTCGTCGCGCGATATCGCCGCGAGTCCTCACCGGAGTCTGCACTTCCTTCCTTGTGCACGAGCTCATCGGGGATCTCGCTCAAGAACCTCGACGGTGGGTTGTACTGCGTGTTGCCCCATAGCGTGCGGCTCCAGGCGTGCGTGACGACGAGTTGCTCCTCGGCCCGCGTGATGCCGACGTAGGCGAGGCGGCGCTCCTCTTCCAACTCGACGGGGTCGTTCAGTGCGCGGCTGTGCGGGAACACTCCCTCTTCGACCCCGACGATGAACACGACGGGAAACTCGAGGCCCTTGGCCGAGTGCAGCGTCATGAGCGTGACGTGGTTGTCCTCTGACAGGTCGTCGGTGTCGGCGACGAGAGCGACCTGTTCGAGGAACTCGTCCACGAGGGTGAACTCGCTCGCCACGCCGATCAACTCCTGGAGGTTCTCCTCGCGGCCCGCAGACTCGACCGTGCCCTCGGCGGCGAGCTCGGCGAAATATCCGCTCGACTCCATCGCGTGACGCAACACGACGCTCGGGCCCTGGTCGAGCAGACCCGTGCAGGCATCGACGAGTGAGTTGAACGCGGCGATGCCCTTGACCGCCGCCCCGGTCACGCCGGCGGCGGTCGGATTGCGCAGGGCGAGGGCAAAGGAGATCCCCGATGCAGTCGCGTAGGCGTCGATCTTGGCGATCGAGGACTCCCCGATTCCGCGCTTGGGTGTGTTCAACACGCGCTTGATGTTGATTTCGTCCAGCGGATTGGCGGCCACACGCAGGTATGCGAGGGCGTCCTTGACTTCCTTGCGGTCGTAGAACTTGGTGCCACCGACCACCTTGTACGGAAGTCCGGCATAGATGAACGACTCCTCGAGCACGCGGCTCTGGGCGTTCGTGCGGTAGAACACGGCGAGCTCGCTCCACTTGCGGTGCTCCTTGTCGTGCAGGTCACGCAACCTCGCCACCACCCAGTTCGCCTCGTCGAACTCGTCGTCGGCGAAGTAGCGCACGATCTTTTCGCCCGTCCCTCGGTCGGTCCACAGGTCCTTCGGCTTGCGCGCCTCGTTGTGGGTGATCACCGCGTTGGCTGCATCGAGGATCGTCTGCGTGCTGCGGTAGTTCTGGGCGAGCACGACGGTGGTGACCTCGGGAAATGCGTTCTCGAACTCGAGGATGTTGCGGAAGTCGGCCCCGCGGAAGCGATAGACGGACTGGTCGGTGTCACCGACGACGCACACGTTGTGGTGCAACGCGCCGAGCATCAGCACGATGGCGTTCTGGGCCATGTTCGTGTCCTGATACTCGTCGATCAGGATGTGCTGGAAGCGTTCTTGGTAGGTGCGCAACACGTCGGGATGCTGACGGAACAGCCGCACGGTGTTGGTGAGCAGGTCGTCGAAGTCCATGGCGCCGGCCTTTTCCAACCTGTGCTGGTATTCCCGATAGACGTCGACGATCTTTTCGTCGACGAAGTTCGAGGCGTGCGACGCCGCATCGTGCGGGATGATCAACTCGTTCTTCCACAGGCTGATTCGTGCCTGCACTCCCCGTGCCGGGAACTTCTTCGGATCGAGTCCCTTGTCGCGGATCACGTACCCGACGAGGCGCTGGGAATCCGACTGGTCGTAGATCGAAAACGTCTTCGGATAGCCGATGTGTTCGGCCTGCGCTCGCAGGATCCGCACGCACGCGGAGTGGAACGTCGACACCCACATCTTCTGGGCCACCGGCCCGACGAGGGCCGCGACACGATCGCGCATCTCACCCGCCGCCTTGTTCGTGAAGGTGATCGCCAGGATGTGCATCGGGTGCACGCCGGTGTCGATGAGATGGGCGATGCGCTGGGTGAGCACGCGGGTCTTGCCCGAGCCGGCGCCCGCGACGACGAGGAGCGGACCACGGGGGTGCAACACCGCGTCCCGCTGGTCGGGATTGAGCAGCGACAGGTCGATCGTCACGAACGCGCGAGGATGCGCACCGGAAGCTGACGCGGTCCGCGCACCTGGCCGAGGCTCCACGTCACCGCATCTGC
>CAYSRZ010000023.1:0-11025 GCA_964433615.1 uncultured Acidimicrobium sp.
GCCTTGTCGGTCATCGTCAACATGTCGTACGTGGTCTCAAGGTGACGGATGGAGGAGTGCAGGTCGACCGGCTCGACCGGATAACCGGCGACGAAGTGGATGATGTTGAACATCTGCGTGAGCTTCAACAGGTCCTGGAAGTTCTGACGCGTGCCGGCGTGGCGGGTGCCGTCGAGCTCCACGAAGTTCGGCGGGCTCGCCACCGAACCGAACGCCATCCAGTTACCGCCGATGCGCAGCGAGTGTGCTGGATTGCGCGCGTGCAGCGTGAACTCACTCGGTGCGGTCTTGATGGTCTCCATCACGAACTCGGGATCGAAGCGCACTCGAGCATCGGTGATCTTCACGCCATCTGCGGGGAACAACTTGCGAGCGTCGGGCTCGAGGAAGTCGATGCCGTGGTCCTGGAGCACCTTGAGGGAGGCGAGGTGGATGGCCTCGACCTCGTCCTCGGAGAGCACCTTGGTCGGCCCGTAGGTCATCTTCGGCTGGGCGAAGGGCTTCTGCTCCGGCAACTTGGAGCGTCCGGCTGCGGCCTGGCGATCCCGTCCGCGCCGACGTCCGCCTGTGGTTTCGATCTCTGTCACGTGTCCCCTCGAGTGGTCAACCCCGATGCGGGGCACAACGTCTAGAGGCTAGTTGCCGACCGCCGAATCGGTCATGTCGACACCGCCCGAATCGGGTGCGGTGTGACTACTGCCCGCGACGGCGGCGGATCTCGGCCGAGATCGCCGGGACGACCTTGTGCAGGTCTCCGATGACCGCGTATCCGGCCTTCGTCACGATGTTGGCTTCCTTGTCGGTGTTGATGGCGAGGATGTTCTTGGATGCCATCGCGCCGACCCAGTGCTGGATGGCCCCCGAGATGCCGCACGCGATGTAAATGTCGGGGGCGATGCGCGTGCCGGTCTGGCCGACCTGGTCGGTGTGGTTGCGCCAGCCGTTGTTGGTGACGGCGCGTGAGCATCCGACGACTCCGCCGAGCAGACCCGCGAGTTCCTCGAGCGGGGCGAACGCCTCGGCCGATCCGACGCCGCGGCCGCCGGAGACGACGACCGGGGCGGTGGCGAGCGTGACGCCCGCAACGCGCTCGACGCGATCGACGACGAAGCTGTGCAACACCGAGGCATCGAGCGTCACGTCGTGGGTCTTCGTGGCAACGGGAACGGGGGACTCCGACGGCTCGACGACGTGATTGGCGAGCGTGACGAGCTTGGTCGTCGCATCGATCTCGGCCTGCTCCATGAGCGAGCCACCCCAGCGCGTGCGCACGACGCGCAACGGTTGGGTGCCGGTGAAGTCCTCGTCGAACTCGGTGCAGTTCATCGCAGCTGGCAGGTCGAGTCGGGCAGCGGCCTGGGCGACGATCTCGTGGCCACGCTCGGTGCCGGTGCCGATGACGACCTGCGGGTTCGTCGCACGGATCACCTGCGCGAGGCTCTCGCCCCATGCTTCGGGTCCGAAGTCGACGAGTGCGTCGTGGTGCACCTGGTGGGTGACGACCGCGCCATAGGCGGCGGCAGTCTCGCTCAAGGTGTCTGCGTTCGCGCCGATGGTGACGGCTTCGAGTTGCGTGCCCATCTGCTTGGCAAGGCTGCGACCTGCAGTGAGTACTCCAAGCGATGCGGACGTCAACGTTCCGCGGTCGTGTTCGATGACGGCGAGCACGCTCACTTGAACACCCCCAGTTCCTCGAGCAGATCGACGACGGCGGGTGCGGCCTCTGGGCCGGTGCCGAGGATCTGCGTGTTGCTCACGCGCTCCGGCGGACGCTGCAAGGTGACCATCTTCAGGCCACCTGAGGTTGCCTGCGACTCCTTGCGCTGCACTTCGACCTTCTTCGACGCGAGGCGACCCTTCATCGTCGGATATCGCGGAAGGTTGATGCCTTCCTTGATGCCGACGGCTGCCGGCATCGGCAACTTGTAGATGTCCTGGCCAGCGTCGGACTCGCGACGTACGACGGCGGTCGTGCCGTCCACGTCGAGGCCCTTGGCGCCGTTGACGATCGGTCGACGCAACTTGAGTGCGGCACGGATGCCGACCTGGTAGCCGCAGCTGTCGGCGGACTCGTTGCCGAAGAGCACGAGGTCGAACGGACCACTCGAGGCCTCGATGTCGGCGATGACGGAAGCGATGGCGTCGGCGGTGCGCTGGGGATCCCAGTCACCCTCGGCGATCGGCACGAGGACGGCCTTGGTCGCGCCCACGCTGAGCGCGGTGCGCAGCTGTTCCTCCGCCTCTGCCGGGCCGAGCGTGAGCACGGTGACCTCGCCACCGTGCTTTTCGACGAGTTGCACGGCCTGCTCGACCGCGCACTCCTCGTGCGGGCTCACGGTGAAGCCGAGGAACGCGGTGTCCACGGCCTGGCCGTCGTCGGTGATGTTGATGCGCGCACCGGGGGCCGGCACTCGCTTCACGCACACGCAGATGTTCATCGGTGTTTCCGATCAGCTCTTCATGCGGGCATCGGTCGGATCGAACAGCGGCTGGCTGCCGACGCGGGCGACGCGCACGGGGAACAACTCGTTCATGTACATGACGCGCAACTCGTTGCCCTCGACCGCGTGTTCCGGGGTGAGGTAGGCGAGCAACAGGTACTTGCCGAGCGACGGCGCCGCACCGGCGGTCGTCACGCGCGACACGCGACCCTTGGCATCCACGATGCGCTCACCGTTCTTGGTGAGGATCGGCTCGTTGCCGCCGGTCGGGTAGCGCTTCACGCCTGCCGAGTTGGTGTGGTCCATCATCTCGAGCGTGCACATGATCGCCGCGGGCTTTTCTTCGCGGGCCTTCAGGTACTCCGCCTTGCCGATGAAGTCGGCCGACTTCACCTTCGGGCGGGCGAGACCGGCCTCGACCGGGTTGTATTCGCTCTCGAGTTCGGCGCCCATCAAGCGGTAGCCCTTCTCGATGCGACCGGTGACCGCGTACACGCCCATGCCGACGGGGATGATGCCGAATTCCTTGCCGGCCTCGGCGATGGAGTCCCACAGGCGAAGCCCGTGCTCCATCTTCGTGTAGATCTCCCAGCCGTTTTCACCGACGTAGGAGATGCGGAACATCCAGCACGGCACGCCGTCGATCAGCACCTCGCGCACGTTGCCGTACGGGAAGTTCGCCTGCGACACGTCGTAGGCGACGAGCTTCATCTCGGCGTCGTAGTTCGTGGTGGCCTTGGCCATCGTCTTTTCGGCGTTCGGTCCCCACACGCCGATCGTGCAGAGCGAACTCGACATGTCGGTGAAGGTCACCGAGCCGTCGGTCGGCATGTGGCGGGTGAACCAGTACTTGTCGCGTCCACCGTCGAATGCGCCGGTGATGACGCGGAAGTGCTCGGCTCCGAGACGCATGATCGTCAAGTCGCCGCGGAAGCCGCCGCCAGGGGTGAGCAGCGGGGTGTAGACCGAGCCACCGACCTTGACGTCGACGTTGTTCACGCACATGTACTGGAGGAAATTCAACGCACCAGGTCCGGTGAAGTCGAACTCGTTGAACGCGGTGAGGTCGACCATGCCGACCGACTCGCGCATCTGCAGGTGTTCGGCGTTCGTGATCGGCGACCACCACCGTGCATCCCACTCGTGCGGGCGTGGCTGGCAGGCCTCGGGGAACTTCTCCATCAACTTGGCGTTCGAGGCGAACCACTGCGGACGCTCCCAACCGCGCGCGTCGAAGAACGTCGCGCCGAGCGCCTCTTCGCGGGCGTAGAACGGGCTGCGGCGCATGTTGCGCTGCGAGGCCCACTGCTCGCGCGGGTGCACGATGCCGTAGGTCTTGTTGAAGTGCTCCGCACAACGCGCGTAGATGTGGTGCTCGGTCTTTTCGTGCGCGTAGAAGCGGCTGATGTCCGACGAGTGCGGGTCGCACAGGTGCGGATAGCCGTACGTCATCCACTCAGCGACGAGCTGGGCGATGCCGGGGCCTTCCTTGATCCACACGGCTGCAGCCGACCACAGGTTCTTCACCTCCGGCGTCTCGCCGAGCACCGGCATTGCGTCCGGCGTGAGCGAGAGCAGTCCGTTGATCGCGTACTTGATCTCGGCGTCGCCGAGCATCTCCATCAACTCGATGGCTTGTTCCATCTGCGGGTCGAAGTCGTCCTGCGTGAGCGGCAACTCGGTCGGCGAGAGCGCGGACTCTTCGTTCGACGGGATGTCGTTCGGGTGCATGAAGATCGCTCGGTGCGCATACGAGCCGACTTCCATCGATCCGGCGGTCTGACGCTCGTAACAGAACGTGTCCATGTCGCGGATGATCGGGTAGGCGACCTCGGCGTTCGACTGCTGCAAGATGTCGATCGGACCGACGTCTGCCATCTGGTGCACGGCCGGGGTGAGCGGAATGTTCGCGCCGGCCATCTCGGCGATGCGCGGGCTCCACACGCCACAGGCGATGACGACGTACTCGGCCTCGATGCGGCCCTTGTTCGTGACGACGGCCTTGATCGCGCCGTTCTCGGTCTCGAGGTCCATCACCTCGGTGTTGGCGAACACCTTCAGGTGTCCGGCCTTCTGTGCGCTCTCGCGCATCAGCGTTCCGGTCTGCAGCGAGTCGACGACCGAGACGCTCGGAGTGTAGAAGCCGCCGAGGATGATCTTTTCGTTGATGAACGGAACGAGTTCCTTGACCTGCGCGGGGGTGAGCAGGCGGGCGTCGATGCCCCAGGACTTCGCAGACGTCATGCGACGGTTGAACTCCTCGAGGCGCTCGGGGGTGCGAGCGACTTCGATGCCGCCCGAGGTGTTGTTCATGCCGTGGTCGATGTACTGGCGCTGCGAGGCGAGCGTGAGCAGTGCCATCTCCTTGTTGTGGTCGGTGGGGAAGATGAAGTTCGAGGCGTGACCCGTCGAGCCACCGGGGTTGGGGAGCGGTCCCTTGTCGATGAGCACCATGTCGGTCCAGCCGAGCTTCGAGAGGTGACCCACGAGGCAGTTGCCGACGATGCCGGCTCCGATCACGACGCACTTGGCGCGGCTTGGAAATTCACTCATCTTGACCCCCGTACTGTTCGCCCAGCCCGCGTCCGTGCGGGTGAGCACCGATAATTTTGGTAGTATATCAGCGCAATATCAGTCGATTTCCAGTGGGGGCGCGATGAGCATGACGCTGAGCGAACGGGCGTATTTCGCCATTCGCGACCTGATCGTGCGCCTCGAGCTCGCGCCCGGGGACGTGATCCGCGAGGACTCCCTGCAGGACCGACTCGGCATCGGGCGCACCCCGATTCGCGAGGCCCTCCAGCGCCTCGCTCGCGACCAGTTCGTCACCGTCATCCCGCGCCGCGGCATGTTGGTCTCGGGCGTGGACGTCACCGAGCTGTCGATGTTGTACGAGACCCGCACCATCCTCGAGCCGTATGCCACGCGACTGGCGTGCGCTCGTGGACGCGCCGAGCACTGGGAGGCGATGGCCACGGCGCTCGAGGGTGCGCGCAAGGCGAAGATCACCAACGACGAGTTGATGGCCATCGACCGCACCTGTCACGAGATCGTCTGGAGCGCTGCCGGCAATCGCTTCCTCACCGACACCCTCGACATGTTGTATGCCCAGAGCGACCGTCTCTGGCACCTCTACCTCGCCGACGTCGCCGACATGCACGACGCGGTCGAGGAGCACGGCGAGATCTACAAGGCGCTCGCTGACGGCGACGCGGATCGCGCGGCCAAACTCGCCGAGGCGCACATGCGCGCCTTCGACGACGAGATCACCCAGGCCGTTCGCCGGCACCTCTAGGCGTCACTGCGTCGACAGGCTCGCGACGAACATTCCTTCGCGGACGCGCTCGGCGACGTCGGCCGGCACCTCGCTCAGGCGCTCGAGCGTGACGCCGGCGATGTGTGCCGTGCAGCGAAAGTCGTGCGGATAGTTGCCGACGGGACTGCCGGTGTCGATGCCGACGTCGAAGGTCTCGCCGCTCATCGAATAGACGAGGGGAACCGTCTTGTCGATTCGCCCACCGGCGACGTCGCGGCCGTCGACGGACATCACGAGCGTGCCGCCCGCGCCGAAGCCGCCGTCGTAGGCGAAGTCCAAACTGATCGTGTGGCGGCCCGAGGAAAGCGACTGCGGAGAGGCGAACACGAAGTGCTCGTGGCCGAAGAGGTTGTAGTGGAACACCGGTCGCGTGTCGGGCGTGAGATAGAGCGACCAGCCGGCCATGTTGCCGCCCTGGCAGGCGACGACGCCGTGGTCGCCTGACGTCGTGTCGATTGCCGCGGTGATGCGCCACGAGCAGTTCTTCAGGTTCATCACCACGCTTTCGGGCATTCGCACGTGTGCCGTCGTATACGTCATCGACGTGATGCCATCGAGCACGTGGGGCACGGAGAACTCTCCGTGTCGCGGCGAACCCGCGTCGCGCAGCGGATAGACGCCGTAGTCGATCGCCTGGCGGTGGAAGAGCTCTTGCAACTCGGCCAACTTCTCGGGGTGCGTGGCGGACACGTCGACGGCCTGGGAGAAGTCCTCGGCGATGTTGTAGAGCTCCCATCTCTCTTGCGGCCCGTCGAAGTCGAGTCCCTGCAACCGGATCCAGGGCAGTCGGCCATGGAAGCACGACGCCATCCAGCCGTCGGCGTAGATCGCCCGATTGCCGAGGATCTCGAAGTATTGGTGCGTGCGTCGGCTCGGGGCGTGTGCGTCGTCGAAGCTGTAGGCCATCGACACTCCGTGCATCGGCATTTGCTCGATGCCGTTGACGGTCGACGGAGGCGTGATGCCGACTGCGTCGTAGATCGTCGGGGCGAGGTCGATCACGTGGTGGAACTGCGTGCGCAGGCCGCCACGATCGGCGATGCGCTTCGGCCACGACAGCGCCATCGCATTGCGCGTGCCACCGAAGTGCGAGGCGACCTGTTTCATCCATTGGAACGGGGAGTCGAGCGCCCACGCCCAGCCGACGTTGAAGTGGTTCTCGCAGCGCTCGGTGCCGAAGTCGTCGATGTGTTCGAGCAGCCATTCGGGTTCCTCGTGCACGCCGTTCTGGAACGACGGTGCGCTCCACGCGCCGTGCGCGGTGCCCTCGGCGGACGCGCCGTTGTCGCCGGTGATGTAGATGACGAGGGTGTCGTCTGCGATGCCGAGGTCGTCGAGCGAATCGATCACGCGCTTGATGTGGTGGTCGGTGTGGGCGAGGAATCCGGCGAAGGTCTCCATCAGCCTCGTCGCCACCGGTCGGTAGCGCTCGGGGTAGTCGGCCCACGCCGGAATCTGTTCCGGCCGCGACGTGAGCGCGGTGCCTGACGGGATGACTCCGAGATTTAACTGGCGTGCGTAGATCTCCTCGCGCAACGCATCCCAGCCCGAGTCGAAGCGTCCGCGGAAGCGATCGATCCACTCGCGGGGCGCGTGGTGTGGTGCGTGCACCGCGGGGGTCGAGAAGTAACAGAACATCGGTCGGTTCGGCGCGCTCGCACGCTGGCGCGCCATCCATTCGATCGCCCGGTCGGCGAGGTCCTCGGTCAGGTGGTAGTCGGGCTTGCCGACGTGCGGTGAGATCGGTGTCGTCTGGTCGTAGACGGGCGGCTCCCACTGCGAGGCCTCCGCGCCGAGGATGCCGTAGAAGCGATCGAAGCCGAGTCCCGTCGGCCACCGGTCGAACGGACCCGCGGGTCCTTGTTCCCACGACGGTGCGAGGTGCCACTTGCCGAAGCACGCCGTCGAATATCCGTGCATGCGCAGCACCTGGGCGATGGTCGCCGACTCGGGTGGGATCGCGCTGTCATATCCAGGAAACGAGTTGGCGATCTCCGTGATGCCGCCCATGTGCACGGAGTGGTGGTTGCGTCCGGTGAGGAGCGCCGCGCGCGTCGGCGAGCACAGCGCGGTGGTGTGGAACTGGTTGTAGCGAAGTCCCTTCGCGGCAACCGAGTCGAGTCCGGGTGTCGGCACGGGACCGCCGAAGGTGCCGAAGGATCCGAAGCCGACGTCGTCCAACATGATCACGAGCACGTGTGGTGCACCGTCCGGAGCGCGGGGTGCGACGAGCTTGCGCGGAGTCGACTGCGGGATGAGACGCTCGATCACCCCGTCGAAGGAGGGGGTCGGGAACGGGACGTTGCTCATGAGTGCAGGCTGGCGACGTCGAAGGCGTTGAAGATGCGACGCACGAGGCGCTCGTCGCCGTCGATCGTGACGAGACCATGGGCGGTCGCGTCCGCCATCGTCGTGCGACCGGTGAGCAGCTGGGCCCAGGTCTCGGCCGTCATCGACACGACGTGGTCCGCGCCGGCGCCGGTCGTCGGCACGCACACGTTGTTGCGCACGTGCAGTCCTGCGCGACCACGCTCGCCGAGGTCGACTGCGACGTGTGCGTCGAGGTCGTCGAGGGCCTGTGGATCGACGAGCACGCGCAACTGGTGCACCGAGTCGCTCGCCGAGCCCGACAGGATCGCAGCCGACGAGAACCGGTGCGTGTTCAGCCGACCCATGTCGGCACTTGCGTCCCAGTGTCGCGCACGCGTGAGACACCAGTTGCGGATGTTGGCTGCCGTCGTGCGCTGGGCGATCGCACGCAGAGTCTCTGCAAGCAAGCCGCGGTCCGTCGCCTCGCAGTGCGAGCTGTGCGTGAGCATCGAGGACAACTCGAGCGACCAGCGCAGGTCGCCGTCGGCGAACGCGGTGCGGCACGACGTGCGCACGGTCTCGCGGCCACCCATCGCGGTGATGAAGCGATCGTTGCGTTCGTGCGTGGGATGCGTGAAGAGGTTCGATTCATTCCCGTCGAAGAAGCCAAACAGCCCGGAGCGGATCTGTCGCGCGTGGTGCTCCGTGACGCCGTAGTGCTCGGTGGTCAGGTAGTCGTCGTCGGCCCAGTCGGGGAGTCGCACGAGGTGGGCGAGGTCGATGCTGTTCGCGCCGCGGTTGGTGTGACGCACCGTCTGGTCCCACAAGAACTGGATCGAGTCGCGATAGCGGGTGACGCGTCGAGCGATCTCCTCGCGACCGGTGATCGGGATGCCGTGCGCGCCGATCAGTCGCTCGGGTCGCAGGGAGAGGAGGTGGTCGAGGCCCCCGATGAGCACCATCGGGTCGCGGTATTCCTCGCCGCGGATCGCGAACACGTTGAACAGCGTCGGCCACACGAGGTTGTTGACGACGAGGTCGAGCGACGGGGCGTGGATCGTGACCGAGTCGTCGGCGTCCGAAGGGGCGGGAGTGATGTCGAGGTCGAGGCCGGCAACGGTGATGCGGCACGACGAGTCGAAGGTGTGGTCGGCCTCGACGTAGCCCGGAGTGTGCGGGGCGTGCGCCGGGTTGCGCAGGTAGAAACCGAGCCCGACGCCGACGATTCCGTCGGGTCCATCGAGGGGCAGCGACACGCCGAACTGCTCGACGAGACCACGGTTGTACGCGGGCGAGATCGCCGACATCGTGCGTGAACGATTGGTCGCCACTCGAGCGTGCGCCCACACCGGCAGGCGTCGTCCCGCGTCGTCGAAGATCGCCGCCGTTCCGTTCACGTAGTGGAAGTGGGTGTAGATGACTGCCGCGAGCGGGCGGTCGCTCACCGTTCGCACCATGTCGATGGCGACGCGCATCTCCTCGACGCACTCACCGGTGTCGATCGCGATCAGGCCCTCGGGTGCATCGATGAACGTCTGGTTCGACAGTCCGTTGCCGACCACGCACCAGGCGCGGTCCGACACCGTGTGCAGACGAGGCTCGAAAGCGGACATGTGCTCGAGGGTGTCGCGATGCACGCGCTGGCCGCGCGGCCCGTCGACGACGACGGAGTCGTTCGTGGCAAAGGTGCGCCCCCGCGCCGAGTTCCCCATCTCGCCAGCGTAGGTGTCGGTCGCGACCTGTCGACCTATCGGGAGAGAGCTACTGGGCGTAGTCGCCGAGTACTTGTGCCGGGTCGGTCGAGGCGGTGTCCGGCCAGTTCGAATACCAGATGTCGGCGGCCGACGTGCCGACGTGCAATGGCAGGCGGTCGAATCCGTCGAGTGTGGGAAGGAGGGGTTCGACGACGACGTCGTAGCGCGGCTTGTAGAAGAACGGGAACGACTGGCGCGCGCGACCGGAGGTGTTGGTCACGCGGTGTGGTGTGGACACGAGTCGGCCACCGCTCCACAACTCGAGCATGTCGCCCACGTTGAGCACGAGGCCATCCTGCGGGCAGACCGCGTCGATCCATTCCTCGTCGCGCGTGCGCACCTCGAGTCCGCCGACGGGGTCGTGTGCGAGCACGGTGAGCACGTTGAAGTCCTTGTGTGGATGGATGCCCCACGTGTCGGGCTGCGGGTCGGTGGGTGGGTAGTTGAGCAGCGTCATGTTCGTGAGTGGGCTCGTCATCGCATCGAGGATCGTCGATGGGTCGACGCCCATGGCCCGACACAGCGAGACGATGAGTGCGTCGCACAGTGACGTCATCTCCGCCCAATAACGCATCGTTGTGCCGCGCACGTCCGCGTCGATGCGCGGCCACACGTTCGGTCCGTAGAGATGGCACTGCGCGCAGATCGGATCGTTCGGATCGGTCTCGTTGTGCAGCTTCCACGCCTCGTACTGGTCGCCCTTGCCCTTGCCCGAATTCGGCGTGAAGTAGCCGAGCGGGACGTAGCCGCGGTAGTTGCCCTTGACCACCGTGTCGCGTGCGAGGACGTCGCGCGGGGTGTCGAACACGTCGCGCACCGCGAGGCGCATGTCGGCGATCACCTCGCTCGGCACCCCGTGGCCGACGAGGATCGCAAAACCGACGCTCGAAAGTGCGTCGTAGAGGGCCGCGCCGGCTGCGTGGGAAGCGGCGTCGCCGGCGTCGATTCTCAGGGCTGCGACGTCGACGATCGGAAGCGTGCGCGACATTGTCCCATTGTGACACCTCCCAATCGGGGTCAGGGGTTCGCGAAACCGCCCGCCTATATAGTGGACAGGTCATTTCGGCCACCGTCGTGGCCACGTATCGGGGAGTTGTCCAGACATGTCGTTTCCATCAGATCTCGAAATCGCGCGCGCCGGAAAGCCGAAGCCACTGAAGGAGATCGCCGCGATGATGGGCATCGGGGAGCACCTCCTCGAGCC
>CAYSRZ010000024.1:0-10990 GCA_964433615.1 uncultured Acidimicrobium sp.
TACGGTCTTGCTGCCTCGCCGAATCCGGTCGTATCTCGCGTGTCGACGACGCTGCCCGACGGACGGGTCGTCTCGGCGCTCAAGTGGACGAACGAACCACCACGGCTCGTGCTCGTGCACGGGACCGCCCAGAACGCCCACACGTGGGACACCGTCGCGCTCGCACTCGGAGTGCCTCTCGTCGCCATCGACCTACCGGGACACGGGCACTCCGACTGGCGCGACGATGCGACGTACACGCCCCAGACCCTGTCCGAGGACATCGCCCACGTCATCGCAGCGCACGCTCCAGATGCCAGGGCGATCGTCGGGATGTCACTCGGAGGCCTCACGTGCCTCGCGCTCGCTGCCGCACGCCCCGAACTCGTGCGCAGCCTCGTGATGGTCGACATCACCCCGGGCGTGACTTCGAAGAAGGCCAAGGCCGTCCTCGACTTCATCAACGGACCACAGAACTTCGCGAGTTTCGAGGACCTGCTCGCGCGCACGAAGGAGCACAATCCGACGCGCAGCGAGTCCAGCCTGCGTCGCGGCATCCTGCACAATGCACGACAGCTCGATGACGGATCGTGGGAGTGGCGATACGACCGTCGGGGTCGGTCGAACAACGAAAACGCCCCACGCGCGACCGAGGACGATGCCTCGCAGCGACCCGACTCGAATCGATTGTGGGACGCGATCTCGAACCTGCACTGCGACCTGTTGCTCGTTCGCGGTGGTATATCTCCAGTCGTCGACGACGATGACGTCGCGGAGCTCAAGCGGCGCAGGCCGTCTGCGACGGTGGAGGTGGTCGATGGTGCCGGTCACAGCGTCCAGGGGGACCGCCCCGTCGAACTCGCCGGATTGCTCGCTCGCTTCGGCTGACGGCGCGACCCGCCGTTAGGGTTTGCGGCATGGGCGCCCTCCTCGGCACGAAGAAACTCGGTCGTCCGCACGCCGTCGACGCGGGTGAGACGCGCAAGCGGCTCGTCACCGAGGCTCGACGTTTGTTCGCCGAGATTGGTTACGACGCGACGACCAACAGGTTGGTCGCGGACGCCGTCGGCATCACGACCGGTGCGATCTACCACTACTTCCCGTCGAAAAAGGACATGTACCTCGCGGCCTTCGCCGAGGTCCAAGAGATGGTTTACGGCGCACTCGAGGCGGCGGCCGGCAGCCACGAATCTTTCGCCGGAAAGTTCTCCTCGATCCTCGACGAACTCGCCAACATCTCCAAGCAAGAACCATCATTCATCGGATTCGTCGTCGGGGTCGCGGCTGAATCGCAACGACATCCCGAACTTGCCTCGGAGCTTTCTTCGCTGCGCGCGCGCACGGGGCGCTTCCTGCACGAGATCTGCGAGGAGGCCGTGCGCAAGGGTGAAGTCGACGACGGGATCACCGGTCAGGTGCTGCACGACATGATCAACGTGGTGATGTCCGGACTCTCGCGTTTCAGTCACGTCGTCGACGACGTCGATCGCCGTCAGCAGGTGGTCGAGGGACTGAAGCAGTTGATGGCGGGCAGCGTCCTGCGCACCCCTGCCGTTCGCTAAGACGTCCTGGCCCGCTGCGTCGAGACCACGTCGGCCACGACGAAGCCGAGGCACACCCAGATCAGGGCGAAACCGGCGAACCTGGTCGCCGTCACTGCCTCGTCGAAGATCGCCCAGCCGATGACGAAGTTGATCGTCGGCACGAGGTATTGCATCGGGCCGAGGATCGTGAGTGGTGTGCGCTGCGAGGCACCGGCGAACAACAGCAGTGGCACTGCGGTGATCAGTCCGGTGAAGAGCGCAAAGACGATCTCGATCGGATCGGCCGTGGAGGGGATCGACTCTGCTCCGCCCCATGTCGCGATCACGTAGGCGAGTGCCGGAATGCCGAGGATCACGACCTCGGCGGTGAGACTCTCGAGCGGTTTGAGCGGAACCTGCTTCTTCAGATAGCCGTAGATCGACCAGGTGCCGGCGATCGAGATTGCGACCCACGGCACGCGGCCATACGAGCCGGTCAGCACGGTGAGACCGGCGACGGCGAAACAGACCGCGATCTTCAACCTCGTGCGCAGTCGTTCCCGCAGCACCGCGACTCCGAGCACGATCGTGAAGAGTGGAGCGATGAAGTAGCCAAGTGCTGTTTCGATCACGTGCTCGTTGACCACGGCCCACACGTAGAGGGTCCAGTTTGCCGTCAGTAGCGCGCTCGCGATGGCGATGCGACCCATCAGTGCGCGGTCGGTGAGGGCTTGGGTGAGTTGGCGAGTTCGACGGGATGCAACGACTACACCGACGAGGACGACGACGCTCGTGACGATTCGCCAGCCAATCAGTTCGAACGGATCGAAGTCCTTGAGCACCTTCCAATAGAGGGTGAGGAGGCCCCACATGCCGTATGCGCCGAAGCCGAGCGCGACGCCGAGTCTGCGTGACTGTGCATCGTCGAGCGCGTCGTTCATGGCCCAGTCACGCTACATCACGCCAGTAACCTTGGTGCCGTGGACATCACCGCTTGCGAGCAGTGGAAGTCGCTCGACTCGCGTGCATCTCACGGTCGTGTCGCGACGCTGAGCGAACTCTTCGCCAGCGAACCGTCACGCGTCGCTGCGATGAGCGTCGAATTGTCCGTCGATGGAGAGTCGATCCTCGTCGATGCCTCGAAGCAGAACGTCGACAAAGAGGTGTTCTGTGAACTCGCGGGACTGGCGGCACAGGCCCAGGTCACCGTTGCCCGTGACGCGATGTTGTCGGGTGCGATCGTCAACGTCACAGAGGTGCAGCCCGCCTTGCACACCGCATTGCGGGCCCCACGGGGCTCGCGCGTCGAGGTCAACGGGGTCAACGTGGTGGACGCGGTGTGGGCTGTGCGCGACCAAGTCGCCTCCTTCGTCCACGACGTGCGCAACGCGCGGTTCGTCGGCTCGACGGGACGCGCCATCACCGACGTCGTCAACATCGGTATCGGGGGCAGCGACCTCGGACCTGCACTCGTCTACGACGCACTCGGTGCGACGATGACGCCCCAGGTGCGATGTGCATTCGTCTCGAACGTCGACCCGACGAACCTCGAGCGCGTGTTGTCGAGCCTCGACCCGCAGACCACGATGCTCGTCATCTGCTCGAAGTCGTTTTCCACCGCCGAGACGCTCGCGAATGCACGCATCGCTCAACGGTGGCTCTCCGATGCGCTCGGGCCGGACGCCGTGGCCCACCACAGCGTCGCCGTCACCGTCGATGCGAACAAGGTTTCCGCATCGGGCGTGGTGGCAGAGCACGTCTTTGCGATGTGGTCGTGGGTCGGTGGGCGCTACTCGGTGTCATCGGCTGTCAACGTGTGCAACCAAATCGCTTTCGGCGTCGACGCCATCGACCGGTTCTTGGAAGGGATGCGTGCGGTCGACGAACACTTCGCCGCGGAGCCCTTCGAGCGCAACGCGGCGATGATGCTCGGACTCATCGGGGTGTGGAATCGCAGCCTTCTCGGCCGCCAGAGCCACGCAATCGTGCCGTATGTGGATGCGCTCAGGCTCCTCCCGTCGTATCTCCAGCAGCTCGAGATGGAGAGCAACGGCAAGTCGGTCACGAGCGACGGCGAGCCGCTCGGAACCGATACTGCGCCGGTCATCTGGGGTGGAGTGGGGACGAACGTCCAGCACGCCTTCATGCAACTGTTGCACCAGGGCACCACCGTCGTCCCGGTGAGCTTCGTCGGGGTGGCAACCCCGCTCACCACGCGCACCGACGAACACACCGAACTCGTGGCCAACATGATCGCTCAATCGGCAGCACTCGCCTTCGGGCGCGAGCATTCGGAGGCGGCACGAGCGATGCCGGGGAACCGACCGAGCACCACCATCATGTTGAGTGCGCTCACACCGGGCACCCTCGGTGCGCTGATCGCACTCTATGAACACGTCGTGTTCGTCCAGGGCTGCGTGTGGGGAATCAACTCCTTCGACCAGTGGGGCGTGGAGTTGGGCAAGTCGCTCGCCACGCGCGTCGCGGGGGAGTTGCGCTCGAAGTCGACCGCCGCCGACCGCGACGCCTCGAGCGCCCAGTTGCAGGAGTGGTATCTGCGCCACAGCCAGCGCGCCTAGTCTGTCGGGCGTGAGCGTGAAGGTGTCCCAAGCGGAACGCATGATCAACCTGCTCGCGCTCCTCGTCGAGCGCTCGCGTCCGCTCACCCTGAAACAGATTCGTCGCGAGTTGGGCAACCAATACTCCGACCAGGACGAAGCTGCACGCGCCGCATTCGAGCGCGACAAGGCCGAGTTGCGCAAGATGGGCATCCCGATCGAGATGGTCACGCTCGGTGGCGACCAGGCGGGTGAGGGCGGCTACACGATCGACCGCCGCAGCTTCCTCCTCGCCGACTTGAAGCTCACCGACGCGGAGCGAGCCGCACTCGAACTCGCGATCGCCACCGTGCGCATGGGGGCCGTCGTCGGCGAAGGTGCGTTGTGGAAGCTGGGCGGCGAGCGCGTGACCAAGGCACCGGCGACGTCGGTCAACGTGCAGCTCACCGACGAGGTGCTGCGTTCCCTCGCCGCAGGCGTGATCGACCGCAAGTCCCTCACGTTCACCTACAAGTCCGAGAAGCGCACCGTCGATCCCTACGGTCTCCTCGCCCGAGGTGGCTTCTGGTATCTCGTCGGCCACGACCACCTGCGTGGAGCACAGCGCGTCTTTCGCGTGGATCGCATCGAGTCCTCGATCGGTGTCGTCAATTCGTCGTTCGAGCGCCCGGTTGACTTCGACCTCGAGTCCGCCGTGCCGACCGAGCGAGACATGCTCGCCGATGGGGAGGCTCCCGACACCCATGCCGTCGTTCGCGTCGATGAATCCCTTGCGTCTCGCGTGCGCGATGAATTTGGCGAATCTGCGGTCGTCGCGACGAACGCGGACGGATCGATGGACTTCCGCATCCCGTGTGCGAACCTCGCCGCGTTCCGCTCATGGTTGTTCGCAATGGTGGATCGTGCCGAAGTTCTCTCACCCTCGCACGTACGCGACCACGTCGTTGCGTCGTTGCGCGAGATGGCTCGGGGTGCGTCGTGAAGCTGCGTCGCCAACGTCGTGGTCCGCGTAGTGCGGGCGAGCGCGTCGAAAGACTGCTCGTCATGCTGCCGTGGATCCTCGAGCGGGGCCAGGTGCGCCTTTCCGAGATGGCCAAGCAGTTTCGTCTGAGCGAAAAGGAGTTGATGGACGACTTGTTGATGGTGTCGATGTGCGGCGTGCCGCCGTACACGCCGGACGCCTTGATCGACGTGCGCGTGGACGAGGAGTGGGTGATCGCCGAGATTCCCCACATGTTCCGTCGACCTCTCCAGTTGACCTCGGCGGAGGTGTTCGTGTTGAGTGCGATGCGCGACGCGGCGATGCGCATCCCGGGAGCCGACCAGAACGGTCCGCTTGCGAGCGCGCTCGCCAAGCTGAAGCCCCTCTTGCCCACCGATAACGCTGGCGTGGCGATCGACCTGCCCGCGGTGCGCTACTTGTCCGAGCTGCGTGAGGCCCTCGACCGCGTCGCGGAAGTTCGGATCAACTATTTCAGTCCGTCCACGGGTTCGACCAGTCAGCGCGTCGTTGTGCCGAGGCGGGTGCGGGAGTCCTTCGGCAACTGGTACGTGTACGGCGACGATTCCGTCTCGGGGGAGATGCGCACGTTCCGTGTCGATCGCATCGAGTCGCTCGAGTTCACCGGCGTCACCCACGACAAGGTCGACTTGCCCGACGACGAGGACGAGGAGTGGTTCGCCGATGCGACCGAGTTCGTCACCTTGCGCGTGTCGCCGCGAGCACGTTGGGTCGTCGAGCAATACCCGTTCGTCTCGCGCCGCGTGGACGACGACGGGACGATCGAGGTGAAGATGGCCGTGACGAGCGAGCACTGGCTCGGGCGCCTCTTGTTGCGTGCGGGTTCGGACGCAGTCGTCGTCGAGCCCGCAAAGTGGACCGACCTCGCAGCGCGCACGGCCTCTGCGGTGCTCTCCCGCTACGGCGGTTAGGGAGCGAATCGGTCGAGGTCGTCGACCGAGGTGACGTTTCCCGCTCGGAACAGGTGCGGAAGGAGTCGCGCGACGACGCGCGAGTCGTCGAGTGCGTCGTGATTCGCTTGTTCCGTCACACCGAAGCGTTCCGCGATCGCGCGCAGGGTGTTGGACTGCTTGCGGCCGTCCTCGAGTGAGCGTGCTAGTCGCAGCGTGCACACGGGCTTGTCGATCTGCAGCGGGCGGTTCGAGGACTTGGCGGCCTCGGTGAGAAAGCCGATGTCGAACTTGGCGTTGTGGGCGACGAACCGCGCGTTGCGAAGTGTCCAAGTGAGATGGTCGATGGCGACACCGACTGGGAGACCGTGACGAAGGTCTGATCGCGTGATGCCATGGATCTCGTGCGCTCCGAGCGGGGAGCGTCCGGGTATTCGCTGGTGCACGTAGGTGACGAACTCGGATTCGATCGTGCCGTCGGCGCGCGCGATCACGATGCCGAGTTGCAGAAGCCGACACGTCTGTGGGTCGAGCCCCGTCGTCTCGGTGTCGACGACGGCGAAGCGCTGTGCGTCGAGCGATGTTGTCATGACGCCACCGTATTGCCTGGGTGTGTCGCGCAAAAAGTGCGGGTCAGGGGATGACGATGGGCACGGAGGTCACGACCGTGTTCGGTCTAAACAACAGCTTCGCCTTGATCGCGAGAGCGGACTGGTTGTGCAGCCACTGCGACTTGATGCTGGTGACGAACTCGGGGATGATCACGGTGATCAGGTCGTCCTTGGACTCCGAGTCGAGCTCGTTGATCCGGTGGAGGATCGGCTCGGTGAGGTCGCGGAACTCGGAGATGATCGTGTCGAGTTCGACGTTGATGTCGTACTTGGCCCACTCGGCATTCAGGCGTTCGCGGTCGTCGGGTGTCTGGATGACCGACAGTGCGATGAGACGGTCCGGACGAAGGCTCTCGGCGTAGCGCAGTGCGCGCAGCACGCCTTGGTTGACCGAGCCGACGAGGACGATGACGAAGTGCGTGTGGTACGGCGCGCGGTAGCTCTCGCTGACCTGGAGGAAGGAGCGGACCCGCGTGTAGTGACGGTTCACGCCGGTGAAGATGAGCACGAGCGCAGGGATGACGACGGCGGGAATCCAGGCTCCGTCGGTGAACTTGACGACGACGACGATGCCCGCGACGAGTGCCGTTGTCGCCGCACCGACGGCGCTCATCACCGCGCGCGGCACCCAACCCCGTTCCTTCAACTTGCGATGTCGCACGAGCATGCCCGACTGGCTCAAGGTGAAACCGGTGAACACGCCGACTGCATACAGCGGGATGAGCAGGTTGACCAGACCGCCGAAGGACCACACCAGCACCGATGCGGCGAGACCCAGGAAGATGACGCCGTTCGAGAACACGAGACGGTCGCCACGGTTCATGAACTGACGCGGCAGGTAGTTGTCCTTGGCGATGATCGACGACAGTCGGGGAAAGTCGGCGTAGGCGGTGTTGGCCGCGAGCACGAGGATTCCGAACGTCGCAAATTGGGTGATGTAGAAGAAGATGTTGCGCCCGCCGTAGACCTGTTCGGCCATTTGGGCGAGCACCGTGTCTCGAATGAGGCCCTCTTCGTCCTTCAGTGGCTCGAGGTGCTGGGCAAGCACGCTGAGGCCGAAGAAGCTGGTTCCCAAGATGACGGCCATGATCACGAGGGTGATGGATGCGTTCTTCGGCTCCGGCTTCTTGAACGTCGGCACTCCGTCGGCGACGGCTTCGATTCCGGTCAGGGCGACGGCGCCCGAGGAGAACGCTTTCAAGAAGTAGAACAGCGTGACGGCGTTCGTTCCTTCCAGCAGTTCCTTGGCTGCCTCCGAGTCGTGCGCGATCGGCTGGAGGTCCTGGAAGAACACGCGATAGAGACCGACGCCGATGAGGGTGAAGAGCACGATGATGTAGAGGTAGGTGGGTGGGGCAAAGAGGGCACCCGACTCCTTGATTCCGCGCAGGTTGGCGATCGTCAGGATGACGATGAAGGCGATGCACAGCTCGACCCGATACGGGGCGAGGCCGTTGAACGCCGAGATGATCGCCGCCACGCCACCCGCCACGGACACCGCGACGGTGAGGATGTAGTCGACGAGCATGGATCCACCTGCGACGAGCGACGGGTACTTGCCGAGGTTCTCGCGTGACACCACGTACGAGCCGCCGCCGTGCGGGTAGGCAAAGATCGTCTGGCGGTAGCTGCTGACGACGATGGCGAGCAGGATGACGACCAGGATCGAGATCGGTACGAGGCGGCTGTAGGCGGCGATTCCGACGCTCGCGAACGAGAGGAACACGATGAGGATCTCTTCGGTCGCGTATGCGGTCGAGGAGATCGCGTCGCTGGCGAACACCGGAAGGGCGACCTTCTTCGGGAGCCGGTGGTGCGAATCCTCGGAGGTGGCAATCGGGTTGCCGATGAGGAAGCGCTTGAACCCGCTCGACCTCGCCATTCGTGCCATATGCGACATACAGACTGTCACAGATTGGCCGTGGTGGGCGACCTCGTCGCCTACGCTTGAGCCTTGCTACAGAGGGAGCAAGCAGTGCACGTTGTGATTGTCGGGTGTGGGCGAGTCGGCTCCACCTTGGGACGCGAGTTGACCAAGTCGGGTCACACGGTCGCCGTGATCGACCGCAAGCCGGAGGCCTTCAGTCGCCTGGGAGAGAACTTCACCGGCCAGACCGTCGTCGGCATCGGATTCGACCGCGACGTGCTGATCGAGGCGGGAATCGAACGTGCCGGTGCACTGGCGTCCGTGACCAACGGGGACAATTCGAACATCTTGATCGCGCGCGTGGCACGCGAGGAATTCGGCCTCGAACGCGTCGTGGCGCGCATCTACGACCCGAAGCGCGCAGAGATCTACGAGCGTCTCGGCATCGCCACCGTCGCGACGGTGAAGTGGACCTCCGAGCGCATCATGCGTCGCATCCTTCCCGACCTTCCGGCCGTCGAGTGGACGGACCCGAGCGCCAAGGTCGTCCTCGTCGAACGCGAGATGCCCAAGGCTCTCGTCGGACAGCGCGTGTTGACCCTCGACAGCGAGCATGCACGGATCTCGGCGATTCGTCGACTCGGAGCCGGCGTGATCGTCGACGACGACACCGTCGTCCAGGAAGGCGACGTCGCCTACGTCGTGGCGAGCATCTCGGGTCTCGAGGCGTTCGACGCGTCGCTTGCCGCAGCGAACGGGAAGGGCCACTGATCATGAAGGTCGTCATCGCAGGTGGGGGAAGCGTCGGCCGGTTCACCGCCGAGCAGCTCGTGGTCGCGGGGCACGAAGTCACGATCATCGAAAACGATCGCTCCGTCGTTCGCGAGTATGCCGACGACGAGGCGGCGACGGGCGTGAAGTGGCATCAGGGGGACGCATGCGACGTCGCAGTCCTCGCAGCAGCTGGCGTGACGATGGCCGACGTGGTCGCCTCCGTCACCGGCGACGACGAGGACAACCTCGTCGTGTCGTTGTTGTCGAAGCAGGAGTTCGGCGTCCCACGCGTCGTCGCTCGAGTCAACAACCCGAACAACCACTGGATGTTCAACGACATGTGGGGGGTTGACGTCTCGGTGTCGACGCCTCACCTCATCACGAGCCTCGTTCAGGAAGCCGTTACCGTCGGCTCCTTCGTGCGCCTCATGCAACTGAAGGGCGGCAAGGCCGAGTTGATCGAGGTGACCCTTGCAGAGTCGTCACCAGCATGCAACAAGGCGTTGAAGGAACTGCAGTTCCCGCGCAGTGCGACCGTCGTCGCGATCGTGCGTGAGAGCCGAGTGCTCGTTCCCGACAAGGAGACGTTGCTGCGCGCAGGCGACGAGGTGATGGCGCTCATCACCGAGGACGCCGAAGCGGCGGTCGAAAAGATCCTCGTCGGCTGAGTGATCAGTCGCCGCCCTGCGGGAGCAGGGTGTAGGCAGGATTGAGGAACACGAGTCGGTTGCGATCCACGTGCGGCACGCCGTCGACGACGATGCAGTGGCCATGTTCGATTCCGGCGACGTGACGACGACCACTGAAGACGACCGTGGCCTCGCCGGTGCCGTCGTTGATCACGATCTCGGTCGACGGAATGCCGGAGCGCGGTTTGATCGTCATGCGCTTGACCTCGCCACACACCTTCGTCCGAAAGCGCGGCTCGAGCTCACTCAATGGGGCGAGACGCAGCTTCTCGAAGCGGTCGATGAGCCTCTCGGAGTCGATCTCACGGATCGACTTGTTCGCCGACTTCAACTTGTCGCGTAGTCCCATTCGCGCTCATTCCATCTCTTCAAGAATTTGAACCAACGCTACTTCGTCGATTGCGCCGCGATGGGTCTTTGACGACCCGTCTGAATTGACGAAGACCCATGCCGGTTGAACCGGGATTTCGAACTGCGCGTAAATCGAGCCGTTCCCATCTGCGACCGTTGGAAAGTCAAGTGCATGGCGATCGACGAATTCGTTCATCATGTCGTCGGTTCCGTTCCATGCGATCCCGAGGAAGGTGATCGTGTCGGAGTACTTCTGTGCCACGTCGGAGACGATCGGTGCCTGCGAGTTGCACGTGGAACAGGTCGGAGCCCAGAACCACATCGCAACGGGTCGGGTCGCGTGAAGTTCGCGGAGCTCGACGCTCGTGCCGTCGAGGGTCTTTGCGTCGAAGTTGGGAGACGTGACGGCCGATTCCGAGGACGAGCAGGCGGCGAAGGTGAACGCAAGGATGACGACGAGGAGTTTGCGCATGTGACGAATGGTACCGAAGGGTCGACTGTCGATGTCTTCTAGGCTTGGAAGCGATGAGCACCCGCAAGTTGATTCTGTGGTCACTGGTGTGTGGCGTGCTGATCCTCGTTGCTGGCAGCGTGAAGTTGTTCCAATCCGCCGATTCGGTCGACGTGGCGGCCCAGCTCCTCGATCGGGGTCAAGTGACCGAAATTGCAGGAATGACGGTGTCGGTCGAGTCGGTCGAGGTGACGGCAGACCGGACGCTCGTGACGG
>CAYSRZ010000025.1:0-5126 GCA_964433615.1 uncultured Acidimicrobium sp.
GCCGCCTCGATCCCCGATGCCGACTACGTCGCCGCCGGCGCAACGATCGTGCCGAGTGCGGCCGATGCGTGGTCTCAGGACATGGTCGTGAAGGTCAAGGAACCCAAGGAGGAAGAGTTCGGATTCCTGCGCAGTGACCTCACCTTGTTCACCTATCTCCACCTCGCGGCATATCCGAAGGTGGCCGATGCGTTGATCGCCGCCGGCACGACCGCCATCGCCTACGAGACCGTGCAGCTCGCCGATGGCTCGCTCCCGTTGCTTGCCCCGATGAGTGAGATCGCCGGACGACTCGCGACTCAGGCAGGCGCGCGCTTCCTCGAGCGTCCGCAAGGCGGCCGAGGCGTGTTGATGGGTGGGGCGCCGGGAGTGAAGCCCGCCAACGTCGTCGTCATCGGCGCGGGCAACGTCGGGTACAACGCCGCGTGGATCGCAGCGGGCATGCTCGCCAACGTCACGATCATGGACCGCAACCTCGACAGGCTGCGCCACCTCGAGCAGATCGCCGTCGGCAAGACCACGACGATCGCCTCCAACCGCGGCTCGATCGAACGTGCGGTCGCCGACGCCGACCTCGTCGTCGGCGCGGTGCTCGTCGCCGGAGCGAAGGCCCCCGTCGTCGTCACCGAGGAGATGGTGCGCTCGATGAAGAAGGGTGCGGTCATCGTCGACGTGGCCGTCGACCAGGGCGGCTGCATCGCTACGACGCGCGAGACGAGCCACACCGATCCGATCTACGTCACCCACGACGTCGTGCACTACGCCGTCGGCAACATGCCCGGTGCAGTCCCCAACACGAGCACCTATGCGCTCACCAACGCGACGCTTCCCTACCAACTCGAGCTCGCCACGCTCGGCGCGAGGGGCGCAGCCGAGAAGTCACAGGCGATGAGGCTCGGCGTGAACACCGCGCGTGGAAAGATGTGCAACGAGATCGTCGCCCGCGACCTCGGCAAGGACTACGTCGACCCGCTCGTTGCGCTCAGTTAGTCAGTCGCAGCAGGAGTCGCGCCAACCACACGTCGCGCAACGAAAGTGTGCGTGCTCGGCATAGAGCGCCGACCCGCAGTGTGGACATTCGCTGAAGATCGCATACCGCGGTGTGACGCACGTGGGTCCGCTTGCGTCCGTTCCGGCAAGGGGCGCCGTTGTAGCGTGAGTTGGCTCCACATGTCAGAGATTACCCCCACCGACTTCGACGAAGTGCGACACCGTCCCGGCACGGCTCGCTCGGCGCTCGCCTCGCGCGACTTTCGCCTCGTGTGGATCGGCTCGTTCGCTTCCAACGTCGGCACGTGGATGCAGAACGTGGTGTTGCCCGCATTCGTCTACACCCAGACCGGCAAGGCCTCGTACGTCGCCACCTTGATCTTTGCCCAGCTCGGGCCGCTGCTCTTTCTGTCGATCCCCGCCGGCGTCTTCGCCGACCGCTTCGAACGCAAGCGATACCTCATCTCCATGCAGGTGGTGCAACTCACGTTCTCCGCCCTGCTCGCCACCCTCGCACTCGCCGATGCGAGCTTCTGGTGGCTGTTCGCGGCCGCACTCGGCGTCGGGGTGGGCAACGCGCTGAACGCCCCCGCCTGGTCGGCGATGGTGCCGTCGCTCGTCAAGCCGGAGGACCTGCCCGGGGCACTCGCCCTCGGGTCGACGGTGATCAACGGCTCGCGCGTCGTCGGCCCGATCATCGTCGCCGTGCTCTCCCAGTTCGGCCTCACCGCCGCGCACTTTTTCTACCTCAACGCCGCGACGTATCTCTTCGTCGTCGTCGCCCTGCTCAACGTCCACGTCCCCGCCTTCGTTCGCGACTCGACGACCGGCTGGCGACGCTTCACCCGCGGCCTGTCGATCGCCCGCGAGCGACCGATCATCGCGCGCCTCCTGCTGACGCTCGCCACGTTCTCGCTGTTGTCACTGCCCTACGTCGGTCTCTTCCCTGCCGTCGCACGACTCACCTTCGGCATCGACGAATCCGGAGCGACGTACAAGTGGCTGTATGCGGTGTGGGGACTCGGTGCGGCCCTCGGCGGACTGTCGATCGGCACCACGTTCGCCCACCGCGATCGAGCGCGCATGATCCAGGTCGGCTTCGTCGGTTTCGCCGCTGCACTCACCTGCTTCGCCCTCGCCCGCAGTCCTCTGCCGGCCTTCATCATCGGCTTCGTCCTCGGCTTCTTCTACTTCTTCACGACGACCGCGATGAGCACCGAGTTCCAACGACGACTCGAGCCCGAGAACCGCGGTCGCGTCTCTGCGTTGTGGTTCATGTCCTTCGGCGGCACCGTGCCGCTCGGCAACCTGCTCTTCGGCCCCGTCATCGACCGCTACGGCGCGCGATGGCTACTCGTCTTCGGGGCTGCATGGGCGCTCCTGCTCGCGTGGTGGTGCGACATCCACGCACTCGAGCGAAAATCGTCAGGCGCGACGAAGCGCTGACACGACCCGCTCGAGGGCCGCGACGCGCGAGCCCTTGACGAGCCCGACACCGTCTCCGCCGAGTGAGTTCAACGCCTCGGCCGCTTCCTCGAGGGAGACCGGGGCGACACCGTAGGCATCCGTCGAGACGGCCACGATCTTGACACCAAGCGATCGTGCCAACTCGGCGATCGCCGCATGCTCGCGCGGTGCGTCGGCGAGCTCAGCCATCACGCCGAGCACGGCCACACGCCGCGTCGCCGGAAGCGCAGCGAGCGTCTCGAGCGCCGCGCGCATCGATGCGGGATTCGCGTTGTAGCAGTCGGACAGGATCCGTGCACCGGTCACCGTGACGACTGCTTCCATGCGCATCGGCGACATGCTCGCCGACTCGATCCCGGTCGCAGCGGCGCCGACGTCGACCCCGCACACGCCGGCAACGGCGATCGCAGCGAGCGCGTTGTGCGCCATGTGCAAACCCGGTACGGGCACCTGGATCTTCGTCGAGCCCCACGGCGTCACCACGTTCATCGACACGCGCCCGTCATCCCCGATGACGCGCTCCGCGCAACGCACGTCGGCTGCGGCGGAGAACCCGTAGGTCACGACGCGCGCGCTCGTCAGGCGTCGCATCGCCACGACACGCTCGTCGTCGGCGTTCAAGATCGCCGTTCCGTCTGCGGAAAGCGACTCGACCAGTTCGCCCTTGGCCTTGGCCACTCCCTCGAGTCCACCGACGCGCTCGGTGTGTGCCTCGGCGACCGCGGTGACGACGCCGACGTTCGGTCGGGCGATCGAACACAACCGGGCGATCTCACCGAAGCCGCGCATCCCCATCTCGACGACGAGTGCCTCGGTGTCGTCCGGTGCGTTCAGGATCGTGACGGGAAGTCCCTGGTCGTTGTTGAACGACTTGTCGCTCGCCGCAGTGCGCAACGATCCGGCGAGAGCGGAGCGCGCGAAGTCCTTCGTCGAGGTCTTGCCGACCGAACCGGTGATGCCGACCACTCGACCCTTCGTCGTCGACTCAAGTCGATCGCGTCCCCATCGCGCGAGGTCGATCAGGGCAACCAAGGTGTCGGGCACGGTGATCGCCGTGCGACGACCCTGCGGAGCGCGCTGCGTGAGGTATGCGCCTGCTCCTCGGGCGATCGCGTCGTCGATGAAGTCGTGTCCGTCGCGCTCGGCGACGATCGGCACGAACAACTGTCCCGGTCTCAGCGTGCGGGAGTCGAAGCTGACGCCGTCGAGGTGGGCGTTCTGGCCGGAGAGCGCACCGCGCGTTGCGTTCGCCACGTCCGCGGCCATGAAGCGCATGCCACGACACTAGCGAGTACCGTGTTTGCAATGACCCAAGCGCCCTCGCGCACGCACGTCATCGTGTTGTTCGGCGGAGAATCCGCGGAACACGACGTGAGTTGCGTGACCGCCGCGCACGTGCTGCGAGCACTGGACGCGGACAAGTATCGAGTGACCGCCGTCGGCATCACGCGCACCGGTGCATGGATGCTCGCCACGGACGCGATGGCCGCGCTCGCCAAGGGTCCGAGTCACGTGCCCGACCGCCTCGAGGCGACCGGCGAGCCGACGTCGATCACCCCGATCGTCGCCCAGGTACGCAGCGAGGAACGCACGGTGGTGTTCCCGCTCCTCCATGGACCACTCGGCGAAGACGGCACGGTGCAGGGCGTGCTCGAGCTCGCCAACGTCCCCTACGTCGGCACCGGCGTGCTCGGCAGCGCGGTGTCGATGGACAAGGGAGTCGCCAAGCAGGTGCTCGCCGCCAACGGCATCCAGCAACCCAAGTTCCACACGCTGCGCGAGTCGAACGTGAGCGACGCGGCATTGCGCACGATCTCCGACGACCTTGGCTATCCGCTCTTCGTCAAGCCGGCCAACATGGGCTCGTCCGTGGGCATCTCGAAGGTGAAGGACGCACGCGAGCTTCGTCGCGCGGTCGACGCCGCGCTCACCTACGACGAGTGGGTGGTGTTCGAAGAAGCCGTGACCGGTCGCGAGATCGAGGTCGCGGTGCTCGGCAACGTGACGGCCAAGGCCTCGGTGCCGGGCGAGATCGTGCCAAGCCGCGAGTTCTATGACTACGAGGACAAGTACCTCGGCGACGGCGCACAGTTGATCGTGCCCGCCCGACTCGATCCTGCAGAGACGACGGCGGTGCAACAGCTCGCCCTCGTCGTGTTCCATACGTTGCGCGCAGAGGGCATGGCGCGCGTGGACTTCTTCTACGAAGAAGGTGGTCGAGGATTTCTGTGCAACGAGATCAACACGATCCCCGGCTTCACCCCGATCTCGATGTATCCGAAGCTGTGGCAGGCAAGTGGGCTCTCCTACTCGCGTCTGCTGGACGAATTGATCGACCTGGCCCTCGAGCGCCACGCGCGACGTCGCCGCAACACGTCGCGCTAGGCGTCACGACCCCGCTGCGGGGATGTTGATGATCTGACCCGGATAGATGTTGGCGTTCGAGGAGTTCCAGCCGTTCGCCGAGAGGAGCGATGCGAGCGACACGCAGAACTTGCGACGGATCGCAAAGATCGAGTCACCCGCGGCGACCTGATACGTGCCGGCGGGTCGTGGATCGCATCCCGGCGCGCTCGGCGGGGCCGACACGTCCGGAGCAACGACGATCTCCGGATTGAGCACCATCGCCGTCGGCGGGATGCGCAACACCGAGCCCGGATACGGAAACT
>CAYSRZ010000025.1:5226-10910 GCA_964433615.1 uncultured Acidimicrobium sp.
TTGAGCACCATCGCCGTCGGCGGGATGCGCAACACCGAGCCCGGATACGGAAACTGGGCGGAGGCGACGAGGCCGTTGTAGGCCAGCAACTCGCTCATCGTGATGCCGAAGAGCTGGGCCACGAGGCTCGGCGAGTCGCCCTGGCGCACCGTGTAGTTCTGCTCCACGCCGACCGCGCCGATCGGCAACGTGGTGGTCGTCGGCACGAGCGTCGTCTGCACCGGCGGAATGGTCACGAAGTTGGTCGGCCCGAGCTGCACGACGGTGGTCGCGGATCCCGAGACGTCCGCGCTGCAGGCCGCGACCACGCTCACGGCAACGAGGATGCCGAGCGCATGCACGAACGCTTTGGTGGGGGCCTTCATCGCACCCAAGAGTAGGCGATGCGTCGTTTCGGGTCAGGCCAACGGACGGGCCGAGGCGACGATGGGCGACGGCAGTGACGACTGCCCCATCACGTACGCATCCACCGCGGACGCACACGAGCGACCCTCGGCGATCGCCCACACGATGAGGCTCTGGCCGCGACCCATGTCACCGGCGACGAAGAGTCCGGGCACGTTCGTCGCGTAGGAGTCCGTGCGCGCGACGTTGCCGCGCGCGTCGAGTGCGACACCGAGCTGGTCGAGCCAGGATCCCTTCTCCGGTCCGACGAAGCCGAGGGCGAGGAACACGAGGTCGGCGCGCAGCGTCTGTGCCGTGTCCGGCACGACCTCGAAGGCGCCGTTGACGAAGCGCACCTCGTTCAGCACGAGTCCGGCGACGTTGCCGTTGCCGTCGTCGATGAAGCGTTCGGTGTTCACGCTGAACAGTCGCTCGCCACCTTCCTCGTGCGCGGACGAGGTTCGATACACGAGGCTCCACTGCGGCCACGGGTTGCCCTCGCCGCGCACCTCCGGCGGCCGCGGCATGATCTCGAGTTGCGTCACCGACGCCGCGCCTTGGCGATGTGCGGTCCCGAGACAGTCGGCGCCCGTGTCACCACCTCCGATGATCACGACGTGCTTGCCGGCCGCCGAGATCTGGTCGTCGACGCCGTCACCTTCCTGCACGCGGTTGGCCTGTGGCAGGTACTCCATCGCTTGATGGATGCCGCGCAGGTTGCGTCCCTCGATCGGCAGGTCGCGCCACGCCGTCGCGCCACAGGCGAGCACGACTGCATCGTGCGAGGCGAGCAGCACCTCGGCATCCACGTCGACGCCGACCTGTGCCGACGTGCGGAACTCGGTCCCCTCGGCACGCATCTGGTCGATGCGGCGATCGAGGTGTCGCTTTTCCATCTTGAACTCGGGGATTCCGTATCGCAGGAGGCCGCCAATGCGATCGGCGCGTTCGAGCACGACGACGTCGTGGCCGGCACGTGTCAGTTGTTGCGCAACCGCCAGGCCCGCAGGACCCGATCCGACGACGGCGACGCGCTTGCCGGTGCGCACCGACGGCACCTGCGGCGTCACCCAGCCTTCGTTCCATGCGCGATCGATGATCTCGACTTCGACCTGCTTGATCGTCACCGGGTCGGCATTGATGCCGAGCACGCACGCACTCTCGCACGGCGCGGGACACAGCCGTCCGGTGAATTCGGGGAAGTTGTTCGTCGCGTGCAAGCGATCGATCGCCTCGCGCCAATGCCCGCGATAGACGAGGTCGTTCCAGTCGGGAATCAGGTTGCCGAGTGGACAGCCGTTGTTGCAGAACGGGATGCCGCAGTCCATGCAACGGCCCGCTTGGTGCGCGAGTTCGCCCGAGTCGAACGGCTCGTAGACCTCGCGCCAGTCGGCGACGCGCACGGGGATCGGTCGACGCTTCGGCGTCGTGCGCGACCAGCGCAGGAACCCGGTCGGCTCACCCACGGACCGACTCCATCACCTTGTGCGCCGTTTCGTCCTCGCTCAGACCCTGGGCCTTGGCGTCGTCGAGCACCGCAAGCACGCGCGCATAGTCGCGCGGCATCACCTTGCGCATGCGCGCCATGGTCGAGTCCCAGTCGGCGAGCAAACGACGAGCAAGCGGAGACCCGGTCTCGTGTGCATGACGCTCGACGATTCCGCGGAGGAGTTCGCGATCGAGTGCGCTCGGCTCGATGACGTCCACCATGTCAACATTCACGCGCGAGGCGAACGAGCCGTCGACGTCGTACACGAATGCGACACCACCGGACATGCCCGCGGCGAAGTTGCGCCCCGTCGCACCGAGCACGACCGCCACCCCGCCCGTCATGTATTCACATCCGTGGTCACCGACGCCCTCGACGACGGCGGTCGCACCCGAGTTGCGCACGCAGAACCGCTCACCGACGATGCCGTTCACGAAGATCTCACCACTCGTCGCGCCGTAGCCGACGACGTTGCCCGCAATCACGTTGTCCTCCGGTGCGAACCGTGCGCGCTCGTCGGGCCGCACGACGAGTCGACCGCCCGACAGCCCCTTGCCGAGGTAGTCGTTGGTGTCACCGACGAGACGCATCGTCACGCCCTTCGGCACGAACGCACCGAAGCTTTGCCCCGCAGAACCGGTGAACGTGAGGCGCACGGAGTCCTCCGGGAGACCCGCACCGCCCCACCGCGCCGTGACGCGGCTTCCGAGCATGGTCCCCACGGTGCGGTTCACGTTGCCGATCCGATAGGTGCGCTCGATCGACTCACCGCGCTCGATCGCCCCTGCGCACTCGGCGATCATCGTCGCATCCAGCGCGTCGGCGAGCCCGTGGTCTTGGGCGACCGACTGGTGCATCGTCTGGTGATACGGATTGCTCGGCGCCATGAGGATCGGGGCGATGTCGAGACCGGCCGCCTTCCAGTGGTCGACCGCGCGACGCACGTCGAGGGCCTCGACGTGGCCGACCGCTTCGGCGACGCTGCGAAAGCCGAGCTGGGCGAGGTATTCGCGCACCTCTTGTGCGACGTATTCCATGAAGTTGATGACGAACTCGGGCTTGCCCGAGAAGCGCTTGCGCAGCTCGGGGTTCTGCGTGGCGATGCCGACGGGGCACGTGTCGAGATGGCACACCCGCATCATCACGCACCCGCTCACCACGAGCGGCGCGGTGGCGAAGCCGAACTCTTCTGCCCCGAGCAAGGCTGCGATCACGACGTCGCGCCCGGTCTTCATCTGTCCGTCGGCCTGCACGACGATGCGATCGCGCAGTCCATTCATGAGCAACGTCTGCTGTGCCTCGGCGAGACCAAGTTCCCACGGCGCACCCGCGTGCTTCAACGACGTGAGCGGCGACGCCCCTGTTCCGCCGTCGTGGCCCGAGATGAGCACGACGTCGGCCTTGGCCTTGCTCACGCCGGCGGCGACCGTGCCGACGCCGACCTGGGCGACGAGCTTCACGTGCACGCGCGCGGCCGGGTTCGAATTCTTCAGGTCGTGGATCAGCTGCTTCAGGTCCTCGATCGAATAGATGTCGTGGTGCGGCGGCGGACTGATGAGACCGACACCCGGCGTCGAGTGGCGGGTCTTGGCGACCCACGGATACACCTTGTGGCCCGGCAACTGTCCGCCCTCGCCCGGCTTTGCCCCCTGGGCCATCTTGATCTGCAGGTCGTCGGCGTTCACGAGGTACTCACTCGTCACTCCGAATCGACCGGAGGCCACCTGCTTGATCGCCGAACGCTTCGAGTCGCCGTTTTCCATCGGCACGTAGCGCTCGGGGTCTTCGCCGCCCTCGCCCGTGTTGCTCTTGGCACCGATGCGGTTCATCGCGATCGCCAACGTCTCGTGGGCCTCGGCGCTGATCGAGCCGTAGCTCATCGCACCGGTGGAGAATCGCCTCACGATCGAGGAGACCGGCTCCACCTCATCGATCGGCACCGGCGTGCGATCCGAGGAGAACTCGAAGAGCCCGCGCAAGGTGGACAGCACGCGCGACTGGTCGTCGACGGCCGCGGTGTACTGCTTGAAGATGTCGTAGCGGCCCGCACGCGTGGCGTGCTGCAGACGAAACACCGTCTCGGGATTGAACAGGTGGTGCTCTCCCTCGCGTCGCCACTGGTATTCGCCGCCGAGTTCCAACTTGCGGTGCGTGCGTTGGTCGGGCCGCTCCGGGTGCGCGATCGCGTGGCGCGCGGCGACCTCGGCGGCGAGCTCGTCGAGGCTGATGCCGTCGAGGCGCGACACCGTGCCCGTGAAGTACTCATCCACGAGCTCGCGCCCGAGACCGATGGCCTCGAAGATCTGCGCGCCGGTGTAGGAGGCCACCGTCGACACGCCCATCTTCGACATCACCTTCAACACGCCCTTGCCTGCGGCCTTGATGTAGTTGTGCACGGCCGTGTGCGGATCCATGCCGCCGAGTCCGTGCATGCCGACCCCGCCGTTGGCCGCGATCATGTCCTCGATCGACTCGAAGGCGAGGTACGGATTCACCGCACCCGCGCCGTATCCGATGAGGAGCGCCATGTGGTGCACCTCGCGCGCGTCGCCGCACTCGACGATGAGCCCGACGTGCGTGCGCAACTTCTCACGAATCAAGTGGTGGTGCACCGCGCTCGTGGCGAGCAGGCTCGGGATCGGTGCGAAGACTTCGTCGGAGTTGCGGTCCGACAGCACGATGATGCGCGCGCCGGACCCGATCGCCGCGCTCACCTCGGCGCGGATGCCCTCGAGAGCACTGCGCATGCCGGCCGCGCCATCGGCAACGCGATACAGCACGGGAACCACGACGCTCTTCAAGTGACCGAAGGTCGCGTCGTCGTCGATGTGGATGATCTTGGCGAGTTCGTCGTTGTCGATGATCGGGAACGGGAGCGTGAGCTGGCGACAGGACTCCTTCGTCGCCTCGAGCAGGTTTCCCTCCGGGCCGACCGAGGTGCCGACGGACGTCACGACCTCCTCGCGGATCGCATCGAGCGGCGGGTTGGTGACCTGGGCAAAGAGCTGTTGGAAGTAGTCGAAGAGCAGTCGCGGGCGTGCGCTCAGCACCGCGATCGGCGTGTCGGTGCCCATCGATCCGAGGGGTTCGGCACCCGACTGTGCCATCGGCGCGAGGATCACCTTCAGCTCCTCGTGGGTGTAGCCGAACACCTGCTGGCGTCGCAGCACGCTGCCGTGGCTGTAGACGACGTGTTCGCGCGCGGGCAGGTTCGCCAAACTCACTTGGCCCTCGTCCAACCATTGCTGATACGGCGCCGCGGCCGCAAGCGTGGACTTGATCTCCTCGTCGTCGATGATCCGACCCTGCGCGGTGTCGATGAGCAGCATCTTGCCCGGCTGCAGACGACCCTTGCGCACGACCTTGGCGGGATCGATCGACACGACGCCGACCTCGCTCGCAGCGATCACGACGTCGTCGTCGGTGATCCAGTAGCGACTCGGTCGCAACCCATTGCGGTCGAGCACGGCACCGATCACGGTTCCGTCGGTGAAGCACACGCTCGCCGGTCCGTCCCACGGCTCCATCAGCGAGGCGTGGTAGCGATAGAACGCACGCTTGGCGGGATCCATCGTCGGGTTGTTCTCCCAGGCCTCGGGAATCATCATCAAGATCGCGTGCGGCAGGCTGCGACCACCGAGGTGCAGCAACTCGAGCACCTCGTCGAAGCTCGCCGAGTCGCTCCCCCCGCTTGCGCAGATCGGAAACGCCCGCTCGAGACCCGGAAGCAGGTTGCTCGCCAGCATCGACTCGCGCGTGCGCATCCAGTTGCGGTTGCCCTGCACGGTGTTGATCTCGCCGTTGTGGGCGA